>DAIOWA010000276.1:0-4677 GCA_036758705.1 Pyrinomonadaceae bacterium
CGGCGATGCCTTCGAAGGCGGCGGTGAGTCCGCCGGGTGTGGATTCGGGGCGAAAGACGCGGCCGCCGGTGTAGTCGGCGAGTTCTTCGAGATAGCGTCGTCCGAGTGCGTAGTCTTCCGAGCTCGGCCTGTTAAGCCCGCCTCCACCAAAAATGACCTGCCCCGGCCAACCACCGCCCCCGCCGCCGCTTTGGCGAACCATATCGAAATAGGTGTTGTAGTAGATCGGGAAGATCAACGAATCGGACTCCTCGGCAAGTGCGAGGGTCGAATCGTAGGTCGTTCGCCCGCGTGATGTCGTGTCTACGCCGTCGGTAAAGAGCACGATCGCCTTGCGGCCTTCGATCGCGTTGAGTCGTTTGCGGAGCGAGAAATCGACCGCTTCGTAAAGGGAAGTGCCGCCGCCGAAGTCGGCTTTGCGGATGCCCTTGTAGATGAGTTGCCGGTCGCTGGTTGCCTCCGTGAGTACGTGGACGTTTGCGTCGAACTCGATCACCATCACGCGATCCTGCGGCTTTAGCTGATCGACGAACGCGACGGCGGCGGCCCTGATCTCGTCGATCTTGTATTCGGTGGATGGGCTCGTGTCGAGAAGCAGTATTACCGTGAATGGCTTATCGGAGGTTCCGAAATAGGCGATCTCCTGCTCCTTGCCGTCCTCGAAGACCTTGAAATCCTTTTGGCTCAGATTTGGAATGTAGAGGCCGTTGCGGTCGAATACGGAAACCGGGATGGTGACGAGCGTCGTCTCGACCTTTACCTCGTCTTCGAGGTCGGTGCTCTTGTCTTCTATCGCCTTCGTTGTTATTGCGGTGTTCTGGTTTTGGTTGATCCGCTGCGAGGGCGGAATGTACACCGGGCGTTTCGGTTTGGGTGTCGATTCGGAGAATTCGGGCTCACGCTGAGCCGGTTCGGGTGTAGGCGTCGGCTTTACGCGTCGGCCGGACTGGGCGACCGCCGCGATCGAGACGGAGAGGAGAAACGCAATGGTAATTAATGAACGCATGGTTTTTCCTGTAAGAAAGTGTCGCTAAAAGCTTTAGATGCACCGAACGCGGAAAACGGTTTACTTAATAGCCTGCCAGTGTCATCACGCTAAAGGTTGTCATTACGGCCACGACGAACCAACCGGCCGCCTGGAGCCGGATAGGATGACGATATTCGCCGACGATGGCGCTTTTGCGTGAGGCGAGCAGGACGATGGCGAGTCCAACGGGGAGAATGAATCCGTTGATCGTACCGGCCCATACGAGTACGGTCACGGGGTTGCCGATGAAGAGAAAGATCAGCGTCGAGACCGCGATGAACACTACGATGGTCAGGTTCGACCGCGTCTCAATTTTTTCGCTGAAGGTTTTAATGAAGGAGACGCTGGTGAACGCCGCTCCGATGACGGACGTGATCGCGGCGGCCCACATCACGACGCCGAAGATCTTGTAGCCGACGATCCCGGCGGCGTTTTGAAAAACCGACGCGGGCGGATTCTTGTCATCGATCGCCAGTTCCATTGCGATCACGCCGAGTGCGGCGAGGAAGAGTGCGAATCGGATGATGGCGGTGAGCACGATACCGGTTACCGCACTGCGTCTCACTTCGGGAAGTGATTCGACGCCGGAGATGCCTGCGTCGATGAGTCGGTGAGCTCCGGCGAAGGTGATGTATCCGCCGACTGTCCCACCCACGAGCGTGACGATCGCACGAGCGTCGATCTGGAGCGGTGCGATGGTTCGCAGGGCTGCTTCGGCGAGCGGCGGCTGAGACGCATACACAACGTAAACGATCAGCACGATCATTATCACGCCGAGCACCTTGACGACCGCGTCCATCACCTTGCCCGCCTCCTTAACGAGAAAGATCGTGATACCGATCGCCGCACTGATCACAGCTCCGACCTCGACCGGGAGACCGAAAAGTACGTTTAGTCCCAGTCCGGTTCCGCCGATGTTGCCGATGTTGAAGACGAGTCCGCCGAACGCGATGAGTGCGGCGAGCACATATCCGCTGCCGGGGATAGTCTCATTCGCTACCTCTTGTCCGCGTTTGCCGCTGACCGTCAGCACTTGCCAGATGTTCAGCTGAGCGAAGACATCGAGTATCACCGAAAGGAGAATGACAAAGCCGAAACTCGCGAGAAGCTGTTTTGTGAAGACCGTCGTCTGCGTGAGAAAACCCGGTCCCACCGCCGATGTTGCCATCAGGAAGGCGGCTCCAAGGATCACTGATCTTAACGGTTTTTCAGCCATAGGTCTCAGAAGTTTTCTCAACGCAAAGTCGCGAAGCTGCTAAGACGCAAAGATAAGAAACTAGCGGCTTTGCACCTTAGCGTCTTTGCGTTGAAAGACATTCAGGATTTTCGATGTTGACTCCGTCGGCTTCAAGCCTTTCGCGAATGAGACTTGCGAATTCTACTGCGTGGTCGCCGTCACCGTGGAGACAGATAGTCTCACATTTGATCGCGACCATGATCGCGTCGGTCGAGCGGACTCGGCCGTAGCGGATCATATCGAGCACCTGCGTCGCCGAAGTCTCAGTTTCTGTGATCAATGCGTTCGATTCTGTTCGCGGTGTCAAAGATCCGTCGGACTGATATGTCCGGTCGGCGAAAACTTCGCTGGCCGTACGCAGTCCCACTTTTTGTGCCTCAGCGATCATCTCGCTTCCGCTCAGGCCGTAGAAGATAAGATCCCGATCCCATTCGGTGACAGCCTCTACAACTGCCGACGCGAGTTCGCGATCTTTCGCGGCCTGATTGTACAAAGCACCGTGAGGTTTGATGTGTCCGATCTTTGCTCCAAGCGGATCGCACACCCTCTTTAGTGCGTCCAGTTGGTCGAAGATCAGTTGTCTCACCTCGGCCGGAGCCAGTTTCATTTGCGTGCGGCCGAAGTTTTCCGGATCCGCATAACCCGGATGTGCACCGATCGCGACGCCTTGTTCAAGTGCCAACTCGACCGTCCTTCGCATCGTGTCTCCGTCGCCAGCGTGAAACCCGCATGCGATGTTGGCGGACGAGATGTACCGCATCAGCTCGGCGTCGCTGCCGCAGCCTTCACCAAGATCGCAGTTTAGGTCGATGGTCGTCATCTGCAACTTTTACGATATGTAATGAAAACACGAAAACGATAACTTGAAAGGCAAAAAAGGGAAAGTCCGCAGATCACCCGAGGAGCCGAATGCCGGTTCGGAGCCGGCAGAGATCGCGCTCGAAATCGGCCGCGAGGCGTTCGGCTTCCTCGATGGAAACTAGATGAAAACTCACGCCATCGTTAGCTCCGAGCTGGGCGAGCAATGGAAGGTCGGCTGAGATGACGTTCGCGATCCGCGGGTAGCCGCCGGCCGTTTGGTGGTCGGCCATAAGTACGATGAGCTGGCCGTCAGGAAGTAGTTGGATAGCGCCAAACGTCACGGCGGCAGAGACCAGTTCCTTTTTGTGCAGTAGATGAAGTGGTCGGCCGGAAAGCCGGTAGCCCATACGGTTCGAGTCTTTTGTGACGTTGAATCCGTCGGCAAGGAATTCGCGTTCGCTGATCGCGGTGAGCAATTCAAACTCGCCGGACGGGATGACGCGGACAGTCGGGAAGTGGCTGTATTTAGGAATGATCGAGGGTGCGATCGAGTGCGGTTTTACCGTTCGCGGATCTCGAAGATCGATCCGATCGCCTGCGTTTAGCTTTCGTCCGTCGTATCCGCCGACCTTGGCGACCAGATTTGTGCTGCGGCTGTTGAGCCATTCATCCATCGCGAATCCATTCTTAACGGCAAGGCAGGCCCGCGATCCTGATACGGGTTTTGTGAAGCTGAGTACGTCACCTTTATTTGTCTTGAATGATGTCCAATTGCGAACGGATGTCCCATTTAACTCGGCTGCGAAATCGGCTCCACCGATCGCGAACGAACACTCAGTGTCGAATTCGATCTCAGCAGCTGGGAAATGCATCTCGATGACCGCTTCGTTTTCGTCGTTACCGAGCAGGGTGTTTGCGAGTCTCGCAGCGGTCCGATCCATCACGCCGTTCGGGTTGATCCCGAGCGAGCGATGACCGGTCCGTCCGAGGTCCTGAACGGTTGTGAGGATTCCGGGTTTGCGGATCAACAGGGTCAACGAAAACCTCCGGAATAAGTGAGAAGTGATAAGTAAGAAGTCAGCATCGGACGAACCTCACTTCATCGCCGGGATTGAGTCGACACGGATCGTCGGAAGTAGGATCGAACATAGTGAGGTCCGTGTGGCCGATGATGTTCCAGCCGCCGGGCGATTCGAGTGGGTAGATGCCGGTTTGTTTGCCCGCGATCCCGATGCTGCCTTTTGGGACTTTTGTTCGCGGTGTTTCCAATCGCGGAGCGGCAATCTTGTCGTCGACCTCACCCATATAAGCGAAACCGGGAAGAAAGCCGAGCATATAGACGCGATAGGTTTGTGCGAGGAATATTTCGAGAACTTCGTCACTTGAGAGTGCGGCATAAGCGGCGACTCGGGCGAGGTCCATTTCAGACGAGACCAAGACCGGGATCTCTACGAGACTCGGCGTGGATTTGGCCATCGACGAAATGTTGTTCGAGAGTCGAGCGAGCTCACGCTTAACTGCCTCGAAGGTTGTGAGCCGGGAATCGTAAAAAACCGTCAGCGATGCGTAGGCCGGGACGGCTTCGATGATTCCATCAAACGGTGTGTTTTCG
>DAIOWA010000277.1:0-4667 GCA_036758705.1 Pyrinomonadaceae bacterium
TCCTCTCGCCCCACGGCGTCAGGGCTCTATCGAAGTTTCACGAATCGCATCCGTTCCTGATGCCCTTTAACGGCGATGAATATCGAGTCGATTACGAACCCGGTGAATCAACCAGCGGGATCTTCGGCGGAAACTCGAACTGGCGCGGCCCGATCTGGTTTCCCGTGAACTACCTGTTGATCGAATCGCTGCAGAAATTTCATCATTATTACGGCGACGATCTGAAGGTCGAGTTTCCGACAGGCTCGGGCAGGATGCTCGACCTGTGGGAGGTGTCGCAAGAACTGTCGCGGCGGTTATCGCATATTTTCCTCCGTGGCGGAGACGGAACACGCCCTGTTTTTGGTAAGAACGAAAAGATGCAGCACGATCCGAACTTCCGCGATCATTTGTTGTTCTTCGAATACTTTCACGGCGATAACGGCCGTGGTGTTGGTGCGAGTCATCAGACCGGCTGGACCGGTTTGGTCGCAAAGCTCCTTCATCAAAGCGGCGAATAAGAGCAGAAACGGGCGTCGTTGTGACGCCCGTTTTCAACTGATGAGATGGTGCCGTCTACAAGATTTGAACTTGTGACCTATCGCGTGTGAAGCGAGTGCTCTACCACTGAGCTAAGACGGCGTGAACTTTTTAGATAGAGGAATCGTCGGCCTTTGCGGGACGATTCTCGATCGTGCTTTTGATCGTACTTACATTAGAGTCGGTGTAGTAGTGAGTCGTTCCGGTCGCGGAAACTCCCTCGGAGACCTGCGGATCGGCGTTGATCGTGTACGACGGCGGAGCTGACGCCGAGCCTTCTTCAACGACCATCGTGAAAACATAGCCGTTCACAACGGGCCGCTCGCCGGCGAATTTTTCGTCAAGCCCAACGACCCTGATCAGATCGTCGAATTTACCGAATTTGCCTTTGTTCTTCGCCGCGTATTGAACCTGGAATGTTCGGAGCTTATCGAGCGACTGCGCGGCCGTGGTTTCATTACCTGTCCGCATCATCGACTGCCAGCCGTATGCGCCGACGCCGATCAGTAGTCCGATGATCGCGATGACGATCATCAACTCGATCAGGTTGAAGCCGCGTTGATCGCGAAGCTTGTTTCTAAAAATTTTCATACTAGATCTTGGGAAACCTCCGAACCCGTACACGAGATTATACAACAAGAAGTTTCAAATCTTCGACGGACCGCGAACTTCAGTTCGCAATATGCGATGCGAAGAAGCAGTATTCCGTTGTGCCGCCAACATGCGAACTAAAGTTCGCGGTCCAGTTCTCCTGCAAATTTTGGTCTGTGAACGGCATCAATAATCCTGTAAACTGTTCGATTGGAGCTTTTTGCGGATGGATATTGCTTCCCCCAAACCTTTGATGCGCGATTGGATCGAGACAGATACTGAGGCATCGGCAGTGCCGGACACGGCTCGCGAGATCGACGCGGCGGCCAAGATCGCGGAGCTTCAGGCAGCGGTCGAGTCGGTTATTCGCGGTAAGTCCGAGACAGTCAAATATGCCCTGGTCACGCTCTTTGCCGGCGGGCATCTGCTGATCGAAGACGTTCCCGGGATCGGGAAGACGACGCTTGCGAGCGCTCTAGCTAAGGCCCTGCGGCTGTCGATACAGCGCATCCAGTTCACATCGGATCTGTTGCCGTCTGATGTGATCGGGCTTTCGATCTTCAATCAGCGGTCGGGAGACTTCGAGTGGAAGCAAGGGCCGATCTTCGCGAATATTGTGCTCGCCGACGAGATAAATCGGGCGACGCCAAAGACGCAATCCGCGTTGCTTGAAGCGATGGCGGAGGAGCAGGTGACGATCGACGGTGTTTCGCGGCATTTGCCGCGGCCTTTCATGGTAGTCGCGACACAGAATCCGTCGGAGCACCACGGAACATACCCGCTGCCGGAGTCGCAGATGGACCGGTTTATGCTTCGGCTTCAGATGGGTTATCCGAATCTTGAGGACGAGCGTCAGATACTGCGTGACCGGGCCGCTGCGAATCCGATCGATTCGGTTCGGCCGGTTCTTTCGCAGGAAGACGTGCTTGATCTGCACTCGCGAGTTTCGCGGGTCCGCGTCGATGACGCACTTGTTGATTATTTGCTGCAGATCGTTGATGCGACTCGCAAGAGCGAACTCTTGGAACTTGGTGTTAGCCCGCGCGGCGCACTCGCGTTGTTCAGGTCGGCTCAGGCTCTCGCGCTCGTGGAAGGCCGCGACTACTGCATCGCGGACGATATCAAGCGACTGGTCCTTCCGTGTTTTGCGCATCGCGTGATAGCCAATTCGCGCTCGTCTTCGCTCCGAAACCGCTCGCGTGAGGCCGAGAACGCGCTTCAAGAGATCCTGCAAAAGACGGTTGTGCCAGTATAATTTTTGGTCGGTGCCGCATCATCACCTCGGACGTGATAATCTTTCATTTTACTAGCTATTGACGGGAGTGTAACGTGCCGTTCAAAGGACGTCCCGCGTGGAAGATCTCTAAATGACGCCGTCTGAAACAATTGATTCGCCGATCCAGATCCGGAACAGAGACGGTAAGCGAGAACTTTGGCTGCTAAAGGCGGCGATCGGATCGATGTTGATCGCGGTCGTGGGGATCCTGTACGTTCTTGTCGGGCCGGATATACTCTTTCAGGTTGAGAGGCCATATCTTATCCCGTGGGTCATTGCAACCGGACTCGTGATCTTAGCCCCGGTTGCCTATTTGAAATGGAAAGGGCAGTTCAGTCTGATCCACCCATTGGTATATGCCGGGGCCACCTACTTTTTCCCAATGTTTTTCGTAGGTGGTTGGAGTCTGGTTTTCGGACTTTCCAATTATTATTATCTTACGTTCGTAAATGACCCGGAACGCGATTTCCCCCTTACGTTTCTTTATATAATTGTTGGATTTGGGGCTCTTTCGGTCGGATTTCTGATCTCGCCCGGGCGAAAGATCGGTGAGCGGTTGAGCAAACGGCTTCCCTCCAAAGATCTAAACTGGACGGAAGTCTTTTACGGCTCATTTATCTTCATGATCCTGGGGTTTTACGCGATGTTTGTAGCCTTGGATCTAGGGCAGATCGGCTATCAAACGACTGGTACAGTGATCGGCGACTTCGGAAGCCTTAACATTTATTTAGCCATTATCGTTCCAGTTTCGTCGTTCATGTTGTGGATCGTTTTCTTTAGGCAACAGGGATGGAGCGTTACCAAGGCCCTTGTGCTTGTGGCCCAGATCATTTCGGCGCTGTTTATGTTGTTTGTGGTGGGCGGAAAGAGCGGGCTGATCCAGAGTTTTGTTTACTTGGTTGGAGCCTATTTTCTCGTTAGGCGAAAGATACTTTTTCGAAATTGGGCATGGCTGGGGATCGGTTTTTCGGCGGCGCTTGTGTTTGGCACCCTGTACGGAACGACGTTTCGTGCCCTTAAGGGAGACATTACCCGGATATCTGCCGCCAGTTATGTTGAGCTCGGATTCGACACGCTGACAAGCGTTGGTGAAAAAGGAACCGCTGAGGAGATATCCGATGGGTTCTACCTGCTTGCCGAACGGTTTGAGATAGTCAGCTCGTTGGCCGTAGTCGTGTCAAATTATGAAGATCTGCGTCAGTACGAAGCAGGCTATGGCATTTACAACAATATCTGGGAATATACCTGGACGGCCTTTATCCCCCGATTCCTTTGGAAGGACAAGCCTAAGATCGCGGATAACTCTGCCTACAACGAACTTTACTTTGGATATGCCGGGTTCGGCTACGCGATCACCTCAATGGGAGATCTGCTGCGCAATTTTGGCCCGTTCGGTGTTCCGGCGGGTATGTTTTTGCTGGGGTTCGTGTTTCGGATATTCTACGCCGCACTAATTGAAGGGCAGCCATTCTCTGTATGGCGAAGCACGGTTTACTTTGTTGTGCTATCAAAGATCTCGTATGAGAGTTTTTACGGGGAGATCCTTCCGACCGCGATCCGAGTCGCCGCTATCGTTGTTATTCAACTTCTGATCATTAAGTTGGTGTCGCGGATACTTCCGTTTCGCAGGTCATAGGAGGGAACCTGTGGATCTGAAGACGATCTCTCAACTGTTCAGCGTTCGCGATCTGCGAAACGCCGTTCTTGGCGTGGTCGTGATCGTTGGCGGCCTGAGCCTGGCTGCTCTGACCTACTTCGCACATCAGACAGGAAGTCCGCGTCTGGCGATGGTGGCGGCCGGAGCGTCGATGATCTTTGTCCTCCTGATCCTGATCTTTGTTGTTCCACCACTTGCCAAGAACGCGAGCAAAGAAGCATCTCAGTTAAACCTTCCGTTTGAATTTACGCTTGGCGGCGCGATCATGCTCGGGTTGGTCGCGATCGTCGGATTCTCCGCCTGGAACACGGGCAACAACCTCCTATTTCTTGTTCTTTCGTTCCTCTTGGCCGCAATGGTCGTCGGGTTTCTTGCCGGCGGATTCTGTTTGAAAAAGCTCGACGTTAAGATGCGGTTTCCGGAGACGATCTTCGCAGGCGAAGAGACGAGTATCTTAGTAAGTATTCACAACCGAAAGCGGCTTTTGTCGAGCTATTCTGTGGTTGCGGAGGTTCGCGGTAAGGAGCGGGATGAATCGATCGCCGCCGCTGAATTACGGAAGCTTTTGCCGGGTATTATCGCCGAACGGCTTGCGAAACCACCCGTCGTTCGGCGGACCTTGGA
>DAIOWA010000278.1:0-4658 GCA_036758705.1 Pyrinomonadaceae bacterium
TCTGTACGACGGGAAATGTTTCGTAAGCCTCGTCGGATTTATGTTTCTCGACACGCGAGTGCTCGACTTTCTCGTGCCGTTTCACGTCAATTTTGAGGAAGTGAATCTCCGTTTCTACGTCGTTCGCGAGACTGAAGATGAGGTTCGCCGCGGTGTTGTTTTCTTGAAAGAGATCGTGCCGAAAGGTGCTATCGCCGCTGTCGCTCGTGCACTTTATGGTGAGCCGTACGAACGCTGGGCAATGTCGAACGAACGCAGCGAAACGCACGTCGGCTACAACTGGAGCAAGGGAGCCTGCTCGAATTCAGTTAGCGTCACACGTGGTGCGAGCCTCGGTGTTCCGGATGCTGATTCGCATGGCGAGTTCATCATCGAACACTATTGGGGCTACACGAAACGCGGCGAAAATCGAACCGACGAATATCGTGTCGAGCATCCGAAATGGGAATTGTTTGAAGCTGCCGATCCGGATATCGATGTCGATTTCGGATGCACATACGGCCAGGAGTTTGCGTTTTTGAATGGTCAGCAGCCGTTCTCGATCTTGCTGGCGAAAGGTTCGAAGATCGTGGTCAATAAAGGGGAAACTATCCACTTGTCACTATCCACTACCCACTGAAGATCCGCTAGCGCTTTTTCCATATTCTCCAGTGGATAGTGACAAGTGAATAGTGGATAGTGAGCTTATGGCAATCATCGGCATCGTAGCGGTCGCGGAGAATCTCGCCATCGGCAAAGGCGGCAAACTGCCGTGGCACTATCCGGCCGACCTCAAACATTTCAAGCAGACGACGACGGGGAACGCGATCGTGATGGGGTCGAATACGTGGCGATCGATAGGCAAGCCACTTTCGAACCGACTCAACATCGTCCTCAGCCGTCGTGCGCAACTCGACAGCGACGACAACCTCATCTTCCTGCGAAACGAAACCGAGGTGGCCGACCTCGCGAAATACCTCAAGGGCGATCTCTACGTCATCGGCGGCGCGCATATCTACGAAGCTCTCGCTCCGTTCATCAATTCATGGATCGTCACCGAGATACCTGAAACGGTCGAGAACGCAGATGTGTTTATGCCGGCGAATTATCTCGAGTCATTTCGACTCGCGGAGGCCCAAGAACTCGAAGGCGGATTGGTTGTAAGGCGATATGAGCGAACTTTGTGATTTACCATCTTGCGTTTCCGATATAGAATAATCGGCACAAACGAACAGGAGGATCAGGCAAATGATGGGTGGAAGATCTTGGGACGATTGGATCGAGGAGTATTCACACGCTCACGAACATCCTGTAAATCGACTAACGCACAGCTTCGGCATCCCGATGATAGTGCTGTCGATATTGCTGATACCAGTCTGCTTCTTTGTCACGAACCTCTGGATGGCATCTGTTGGCCTTTTTCTCGTCGGCTGGATCCTCCAATTCATCGGCCACTATTTCGAAGGCAAGCCACCCGAGTTTAT
The DNA here is from genome assembly GCA_036758705.1 of Pyrinomonadaceae bacterium. Classification (GTDB taxonomy): domain Bacteria; phylum Acidobacteriota; class Blastocatellia; order Pyrinomonadales; family Pyrinomonadaceae; genus OLB17. The sequence goes on from DAIOWA010000278.1 coordinate 1,464, forward strand.
GAAGGACTGGCGGTTTCTCCTGGTCGGCACCCGCTGGTGGCTCAAGAAGATCGTCGGTGTGAAGTAAAGGAGTTTGGAATTTAGCTGAAAGCTGTCGGCTGATAGCTGGCAGCTGTTTTTATATCTACCGTGGCAGATAAGCAACTCATCCTGGCTCTCGATATTGGCTCGTCAAGCGTTCGAGCGGCTTTTTTCGATCACGGCGGAAATTTGTTGCCGAGGACGCTTGTCAAGTTCGAGCGGAAGTTGAAGGCTACCCCTTTGGGCGGATCCGAGATTGATGCCAACGCAGCGTTTCGGCAAGTAGTCAACACGATCGACGCGGCCATGGCAAACGCCCCGAAAGGCGAGATCACACACGTCGCTTCGTGCACCTTTTGGCACAGCTTGCTGGGTGTCGACTCAAAGGGAAGGCCAACGACTCCCGTCTATGGCTGGGCGGACAACCAGAGTCGCGAATGCGTCGCAACCCTTCGTAAGAAACTCGACGAGCGCGAAACTCACGATCGTACCGGGGCCCGTTTTCACCCAAGTTTCTGGCCCGCGAAACTGCTTTGGCTCCAAGGCGGAAACACGAGCAGTAGCGAGTGTGCCCTTTTCACAAAGACGTCGCACTGGATCTCCATCGGCGACTACATTACGCTGAAACTCTCCGGTAAACTCGCAACCAGCATCTCTATAGCATCGGGCACCGGTATCTTCAACCTTCGCGAAAACGGATGGGATGAGAAGCTCCTCCGGCTTCTAAAGATCAAGCGCTCACAGCTTCCGAAGATCGAAAAAGACTCGTACACATTTCGACTCAACGCAAAATTTGCCAAACGATGGCCCCGACTTACCGATGCGAACTGGTTCCTGCCGACGGCCGACGGTGCGACAAACAACATCGGATCCGGCTGCGTCACGAGCGACACGGCGGCACTCATGGTGGGCACGTCCGGAGCAATGCGCGTCGTGCTCGACACGCCACCGAAATCTATTCCCGAAGGCCTCTGGTGTTATCGGGTCGATCATCGGCGGGCCATTCTCGGCGGTGCATTGAGCGACGGCGGCGGCTTGCTCGATTGGCTCCGGGCCAACCTCAACTTGCCGAAGAATGCCGAATCGATCATCTCCAAACGCCTTCCCGCAAAGAGCCCGGTTAAAGTCGAGCCATATTTCGCCGGTGAACGCAGCACCGGATACAACGAGAATGCCACTGGATCGATCCGCAACCTGACAATGGCTGACGATGCCGTCGACGTCTATCAAGCCGCGATGGAGGCGATCGCGGACCGCTTCGCCGAGATCTTTCGTCAACTCGAAATCGTCACCCCGATCCGAAAAATCATCGCTTCGGGCGGCGGACTCCATAATTCACACGCGTTCACTCGCATTATTTCGAACGCTCTGGGCCGCGATCTGACACTTTCTGAAGTTCCCGAAGCCTCAATGCGAGGCGCGGTTTTGCTTGCCCTCGAAACAATTGGCAAAATACAGATTGCCGATTCAGATTCTAAATAACTCTTTTGACGAAAACCGACTCGCGACGGTATCGATCCACTATTCCCGATGGCAGCCGCAACCAAACAAATAAAAAAAACCGACATCGACACGCTTTGTATCAACACCATCCGCACGCTTTCGCTTGATGCTGTGGAGAAGGCAAATTCCGGGCACCCGGGGCTTCCGCTTGGAATGGCTCCGGCGGCGTATGTGCTGTGGACAAAGTTTCTTCGCCACAACCCGAAGAACCCGAAGTGGTTCAACCGCGACCGCTTTTTGCTGAGTGCCGGGCACGGGTCGATGCTGATCTATTCGCTGCTGCATTTGACGGGCTACGATCTACCGCTCGATGAGTTGAAGCGTTTCCGTCAGCTTCATTCGAAAACGCCGGGCCACCCGGAGAACGTTCTGACGCCCGGTGTCGAGATCACGACGGGCCCGCTCGGACAAGGGTTCGCGAACGGCGTCGGGATGGGAATTGCGCAAAAGCATCTTCAGGCGATGTTCAACCGCAAGGGCCACAAGGTCATCGACCACTTTATCTACTGCATCTGCTCGGACGGCGATCTGATGGAAGGCGTGAGCTATGAGTCTGCTTCGCTCGCGGGTCATTTAAAACTCGACAATCTCATATATCTTTACGACGACAATAAGATCACGATCGACGGCTCGACCGATCTCGCCTTTACGGAAGACGTTACAAAAAGATTTGACGCGGCCGGTTGGGAGGTCTCGGTCGTCGAGGACGGTAACGATCTCAAAGCGATCGAATCGGCGATCAAGGCTGCTCAAAAGAGTACGGGCAAACCAAAACTGATCCGCGTTAAGACGATCATCGGGTTCGGTATGCCGAAGCAAGGCACATCGAAGGCCCACTCTGATGCTCCTGGGGCTGACGCGGTAAACGAAACGAAACGAAACCTGGGCTGGCCCGAGAACAAGACTTTCTATATTCCAAAGGACGTTCTTACTCACTTTCGCCAGGCCGTAAAGAACGGTGCACGGCTCGAAAAGGACTGGGAAGCCGGTGTTAAACAATATGCAAAGGCCTATCCAGAACTGGGCACCACCCTTCGCGATACTCGCAGCGGAAAGTTGCCCGATGGATGGGAAAAGTCGCTCCCGTCGTTTGAAAGCGTCGAAGCAAAGGCTACGCGAGCATACAGTGGCGACGTGATAAACGCGATCGCCGGCGCCATCCCGCAGTTGATCGGCGGGTCCGCCGACCTTACGCCGTCGAACAATACGTACATCAAATCGTCCGCGGATTTTCAGGCAGATCGGCCAGCGAACCGAAACATCCATTTCGGCATTCGCGAGCACGCAATGGGGTCGTCGATGAACGGCATGGCCTTGTATGGAAGCCTGATCCCGTTCGGCGGGACGTTCCAGACTTTTTCAGATTACATGCGACCGGCGATCCGCCTCGCCGCCTTGTCACACATACAGGTGCTCTTCGTGTTCACTCACGATTCGATCGGCCTCGGCGAAGACGGGCCGACGCACCAGTCGGTCGAACACCTTGCTGCGATGCGAGCGATACCGAATCTCGCGCTGATTCGTCCGTGTGACGCTCACGAGGTCCGCGAAGCCTGGCGGGCTGCACTAATGCGAAACAACGCTCCGACCGCGTTCGCGCTGTCGCGTCAGAAGGTCGCGTTGATAGATCGGAAGAAATTCGCGAACGCCGACGGCCTGCACAAGGGAGCC
>DAIOWA010000279.1:0-4624 GCA_036758705.1 Pyrinomonadaceae bacterium
CGAAATGGCACCGGCTCTCCCATGCGGCTACCGAGCAGCGAGTCGCTGACGGGTTCAGGCTTCTTGGTCTTTCGTCAAATGCGATATTGATCAAAGGCTGGTCAATATCAAGATTCTACGATCCCGGACACTACAGGATCAGTACGGATATCGACCTGCTTTTCGCTCCAGTCGACGAAAGTGGTATTTCCGATGAGATCAAAGATCCGCCGCCTTCCATTTCTATCGACGCTCATTTCGGCCCCCGACATCTCGACACTCTTACATTTCAAGACCTCTTAGATCGTTCGTATATCGTTGAACTTAATGGTGTCCCCATCCGTGTACTCGCCGACGAAGATAACTTGCGCGTATCAGCGGTCCATTGGCTTATAGATGGCGGGGTTTACCGAGAAAAGCTTTGGGATATTTATTATCTCGTTAAGAACCGGAGCGAGGGTTTTGATTGGGCCAGATGCTTGGAATCTAACGGTCCCATCCGAAAGACATGGGTGCTCGCGGCGATCGCGACCGCCCGCGACTATCTTGATCTTGATCTCACCGGGATCCCGGAAGAGGCAAGAGATTTCGTGCTTCCAGCATGGTACGCGCAGACGCTCGAGAGGGAGTGGAAACTTGGCGTATACACGCGATATCCGCTATTAGATTTACTCACGCGACCTAAGATGTTACTCGATCAGTTGAAACGTAAGTTCCCGCCAAATCGCATCGCGGCGACTATCGACAGCGAAACACCGATAGAAAACACTTCGCGCATTCCCGCACAGATGAAAAGTCTAACAAAGAAGGCGTCGTCATTTGCTCGAGGGCTTGCCGGACGTATAACCTATTCCATTCGTGGCAAGCGGCAATGACATCAATCTTTTAGCGATCGAATCCGCGATCTCCGGCGGCAGCATCGCACTTTTCCGCAGAAACGATTACGTGAACGGATCGGCGGGCGGCAGGTCCGTCTCGCGTGCGGAAGACCTGCTTCCAAACATTGAGTCGCTGTTGAACGAGTCTGAAATATCCCGTAAGGACCTTGGCCGGATCGCGATCTCGCTCGGCCCCGGCAGCTACACGGGACTGCGGATCGGTATCGCGACCGTGATGGGACTGTGCCGCGGACTTGGCATCGATCACGTCGGGGTTCCACTCATCGACGCGATCTTCGGCTGCTATCCTAATGAACCTGCTCTGGTCGCTCTTCCAATGGGACGAACGGATATCTTTCTCGCGGACGGCGGATCTTCGATCAGTAAGATTATCTCCCTGGAGGACCTGCAACAGGAGGTCGACCGGCGGCCCGGCATACGTCTGCGTGCCCATTCAGACCTTATCCCGGATCTGATCAAGGCATATCCCGATGTGGTCGACATTGGAACTAACCTTGCCCGGTTCATCGCAGCTGCCGCCGTCAACTTGCCGATGAGTACCACCCTGGAGCCGATCTATATTCAAAACCCTCGCTTTGGTAATGCCTTACCCTCCTGAACACCTGACGATCCGTGAAGCGAAGGTATCCGAGGCTCCGGCGATCCGGAGACTCGCGTTAGATGTAAAGATTGACGCATGGTCTGACGCAGGCTATTCGGACGAAATGTTGAGAGCTGATTCCTTCGTCCTGACCGCGACCGCAAATGGCCATTTGCTTGGATTTCTTGTCGCGAGGATCGTCCCCGGAAATATGGCAGATGCACCCGATGCGGATCTCTACAATATTGCGGTTGATCCGGGTGCAAAGCGATGCGGAATTGGGACAATGCTCCTCCTGGCCTTGTTCGAAGAACTGACAGAGAGGGGTGTGTGCAATGTCTGGCTGGAGGTTAGGGAATCCAATCATGAAGCGATCTCATTCTATGAGCACTATGGATTTACCGCCGAAGTTACAAGGCCGAATTTCTACGTAAATCCCACGGAAAATGCGGTGATTATGAGGTTCCCTATAACTCCCAAGCGAGGCGTTTCTGAATCGTAAAGAATGCTTGATTCTGCCTTTGAAGAAGAGTAAAGTGAAGTTTAAGCCTGCTAGTGTCCGCTGATACAGCGGGTGAGACTCTTTTGACAAAGTGAGGAACAAAACGCTATGGACCTTTCAACTCCTGATGTTGTGAGAGACGAATTGATAAAGACAAACACGGCCTTTCGCGATCTGGTCAACCAACATCAGTCTTTTGAAGCACGACTTAACGAACTCGCCCATCTGAACTACCCCAACGACGACGAACAGGTCGAAGAATCGACCCTCAAGAAAAAGAAATTAATGGTCAAAGATGCCATCTACGAGATGATGCACGACTTTGAGATATCGCACTAGCTGCGAACCAAAACAAGATTTTTATGAACCATTGAGCGGCAGTTGTTTGCCGCTCTTTTCTTTTTTGCAGTCGGTAGAAAATGCGGAGAGTCCATTCGCTGTCGCGGCGATCAGATATTTACCGTTGGCTCGGATCGGAGTGAGGAGAAACGCATCCTCGCCCGCTAGGTCTAGCCTGTCGATCAGTCGGCCTTTCTCAAGCTCCACAATGTATGCGGAACGGTCCCCGACTACGGTGAACACGGCAACATCACTGGCTACCAGGCCGCCATTTGCCACACGGCCCGGCAGCCTGCGTTTCCACAAAAGATTTCCGTATTCGACCGACATAAAGTAAACGAAATTATCCGCGGAACCCAACAAAACATTGTCGTCAACCGCTCGGATATAGACGACGCGGCCGCCGGCACGAAACTTCCAGTTCTTCCCGCCGCCCATTCGGATAGAGTGTACGTTTCCGCGATCGTCCGAATATACGGCTGCCGAGCTCTTGCCGGCACCGACAAATGCGGGCACTCCGTCGACTTGCGCTGACGCGACGTTAGCTCCCGTCTCGAGTGAGAATTCGTCAACCCGTTTGCCGCCGACAGCAATTAGCAACCGCCCGGACTCGATCCTCGGCTGTGACGAGATCGGCCCTATCGCGGATGTATTCCATTTGATCCTGCCCTCGTCGGCATCCATCAACCAGAGATTTCCCGCCGAAGCGACGACTGCGAGATCCCGGCCGTCACTTGTAAGAAAATACTTTTGAGAGGCAGGCAATTCGATATTCCAAAGAGGGAGCCCGGTCTTTGAACTGAACGCGCGGAGCACGGGTTTCGGTGTCGGTGTTTCGCTGATCGGCACCGCTATCGTGTAGATCTTTCCTCCGGCCAGCACCAGTTCGGAAAGCGGTTTTCCACCGACCTCCGCATTCCACGAGACAGTCCCCGACGTTAACTCGATCGCCACGATCTTTCCGTCGCTCGAAACAAAATAGGCCTGAGAATCGTCGGCGGAGACCCCCTGTTCCGGCAAAATATTCGACGATATTTCCCAGCATTTGCTGAACGACGGCGGAGCAGGCTTATCGTCGGACGGCTGCTGCGCCAACGCCCCTATCGAGAGCAAGGCTGCCACGCAAAGTGCGTACAGCCACCGCAGACTCTTCTCTCCATTTGTTGCTTTACTATTCGTCAAATTAAAGACCAATTCCAATTGTATGATTTTATCACCGACAGACTGGCTCCATATATCGATGACTTTGAATTAACTCAAAGTTTGCTACAATCGTTCAAAACCTAACGGAGAATTTCCTAACAAATGTCATTTAACAAGATAATCCTGGTCGGTAATCTCGGCCGCGACCCAGAACTTCGATACACGCCGCAGGGACTCGCTGTCTGCGATTTCTCAATGGCGACAAACGAACGGAAAAAAGACAAATCCGGTGAATATCAAAACGTTCCGACGTGGTTTCGTGTCACACTTTGGCGTAATCAAGCAGAACTCGCCTCAAAGTACCTTACGAAGGGAAGTCAGGTATATGTTGAAGGTCGTGTAAGTTTGGAGGAATGGACCGATCGTGATGGCAACACTCGTCAGACGCTGACCGTTCAAGGCACCGATATGCAGTTTATCGGCAGCGGAGCAAGGAACGAGGACTTTGGCGGCGACAGCGAAACGCCTCAGTTCGCAGGTCCGGCGAACGCAGGATCTTCGTCGTCAGGTTCGACCGGTTCAGCCGCAGCACCTGCGGCGGCGGACGACGATATTCCTTTCTAGAGCCGGGGGCTTTTAGGCCCAGCGGCCCATCGCTCTAAACTTTTTGTAACGTTCCTGGACGAGCTGATCACCTGTCTTGGTTTTCAGCTCTTTTATATTCTCAAGCAAAGTCTTCTTGAGCGATTCCGCGATCCCGGTAAATCCGGGGCCGCCATCGGACGCCTCACCATCAATACTCCATTCGGCTTTTTCCGGGACGACTCCGTCGATCAAACCAAACTCGTTCAGACGGTCGGCAGTCAACTTCAGAGCCGCTGCTGCCAAGTCCGCCTTCGCTGCATCCTTCCACAGGATCGCTGCACAGCCTTCGGGTGAGATCACCGAATAAACCGCATTTTCCATCATCAGGACACGGTCGCCGATCCCGATCGCAAGTGCTCCGCCCGAACCGCCTTCACCCAGCACGACAACGATGATGGGGACTCTCATTCCCGCCATCTCGCGCAGATTGAATGCGATCGCCTCAGCCTGGCCGCGTTCTTCGGCGTCAATTCCTGGATAAGCTCCCGGCGTATCGATGAAGCAAATTATCGGCCGTCCAAACTTTTCCGCAAGCCG
>DAIOWA010000280.1:0-4617 GCA_036758705.1 Pyrinomonadaceae bacterium
GAGCCGATGCTTGGCGGATTGACTGTCGAGGGTGAAGAAACTGCCACGATAAGAGAAGACCAGCCGCGTACTTCGTTCACGCAGGCTGAGGCACTTAGCGAAGCTCCGTCTGGTGTCGCGGGACATTTCCAGGTACCGAAGGTTCTATAAGAATGCTGAATCGCCTGCCCGGTAGAATTTTCGGTCCACTGCTGCTGATCTCATTCGGAGCATCCGGTTGCAGCATCCCTAGCCTCGAGTCTCCAGCGTGTACCGAGTCGAAGAATGCCGTCCGCGAGTTCTACTCGTACCACTTCGGAAACGAGATGAAGTTTTCGGCGGAGGGATTGAAACATCGGCAGAAATTTCTTACGCCGGAATTTGCGAGTGCTGTTGCAAGTTCGCCTGAAGGTACTGATCCTTTCACGACCGGATCGGACGACATTCCGAAAGCTTTCAGGGTCGGCGAATGCCAGGAGATCTCTCCGGAAAAGACTGAATCATCAGTACTGATCTTCTGGCGAAACGACGAGCGAACGGAGCAGCGGGAGATCAAGGTCGAGGCCGTTGACAAGAACGACACCTGGCTCGTCAATAAAGTATCTAGATAGTTTTTGAAATGATCATCGAAGAAATAGAACGCACACTTGATAATGCCGAGCGGCTTAATCCTCAGCTCAACAGTTTCCTTTCCATCGAGCGTGACCACGCCCTGTCTAGGATAGAGGAAGTTTCGAAGCAGACCGAGGCTAAGCCACTTTTCGGAACAGCCATCGCGATCAAGGACAACATCTGCACAAAGGGAATGCGGACCTCGTGCGGATCGCACATTCTGCATAATTATAAGGCTCACTACAACGCGACCGCAGTCAAACGCCTGAATGAAGCCGGCGCGATCATCGTCGGGAAAACCAATATGGACGAGTTCGCGATGGGCTCGTCAAATGAAAGCTCGGCATTTGGAGCGGCGAAGAACCCATGGGACCTTGACCGCGTACCCGGCGGAAGTTCGGGCGGATCCGCCGTTGCGGTTGCGTCAGGCGTGGTTCGGGTCGCGCTTGGATCAGAGACCGGAGGATCGGTCCGTCAGCCTGCTTCGCTTTGCGGGATCTTTGGACTCAAACCGACATACGGACGCATCTCTCGATACGGTCTCGTTGCGTTTGCGTCATCTCTCGACAATATCGGCATCTTTGGCCTAACGTCGCTTGACGCCGCCGCCGTTCTTAACGTCATCGCAGGCCGGGACGAAATGGACTCCACATCCGCGGACGTCCCCGTCCCTGATTACGAGGCCACGATCAACAACGATATTAAAGGCAAGACTATCGGAATTCCCCGCGAATTGTTCGGCGAGGGATTGGATGATGAGGTTCGCAATGCGGTCGAAAAGTCGATAGACAATTTCCGCTCACTTGGAGCCGAGGTCGTCGATGTTGCACTTCCGTACGCCAAATACGGCATTGCCGTTTACTACATCATCGCTACCGCTGAAGCATCATCAAACCTAGCTCGGTTTGACGGTGTCCGCTACGGGTTCCGGGCCGAGGGCTCTAACAGCCTTCGCGAAATGTATATGAAGACCCGAGAGGAAGGATTCGGGGCTGAGGTCAAGCGTCGCATCATGCTCGGAACTTACGTACTCTCGAGCGGTTACTACGATGCTTATTACTCCAAGGCTCAAAAAGTCCGAGCACTAGTAAAGGCCGATTACGAAAAAGCTTTTACGAAATGTGACGCGATCCTCACGCCGACTTCCCCGTCGACCGCCTTCAAACTTAGCGAACGATCGGATGATCCCCTGGCGATGTATCTGAGCGACATCTACACGGTCAGCGCAAATCTCGCGGGTGTTCCGGCAGTCAGCATTCCGTGCGGACTATCATCAGAGGGTCTGCCGATCGGCACGCAGCTTATCGGCAACTTCTGGTCTGAAGGGACGTTGCTCAACCTCGCGAATGTTTACGAGAATCAGTTTCCGCTAGGCGCTAAGCCGTTCGTTTTCGCTGAGTGACGTTTGGTTTTCTTGAATCTTCGCCGGATCGAGGTAAGGCTTCCGGCCTGATCGTTTTCGGTGGGCATTACTACTGGATTCGTAACTGAGTATATTCGAGATTTCGGGCGATGACGCCAAAGTCGTTGGGAGGAAGGATATTTTGCCAGCGTGCTGAATCCATCAGCAGCTTAGCCGCATCGGACGCGGGTACAGGTCGGGAGAAGAGGTAGCCTTGTCCGAATTCGCAGCCGAGGATCCTAAGCTGGTGAAACTGGTGGATGCTCTCGACTCCCTCGGCGATCACGTTGAGATTAAGAGCCTTTGCGAGGGCGATCACTGTACGAACGATCTCGCCGTTCTCCGAACCATCCTCCATTGTCATCACAAACGATCGGTCTATCTTGAGCGTGTCGATCGGAAATCGATGGAGGTAACTTAGGCTTGAGTAGCCGGTGCCGAAATCGTCGATGCTCAGTTTAACGCCGAGGTCGCGGATCTTATTCAGCACCTTGATCGTGTTCTCGGCATTCTCCATAACGGCGCTTTCCGTTATTTCAAGCTTTAGAGATTCGGGTTCGACATTTGTCTCGAACAGGATCGTCCGTATCTCATCGACTATTCCTTTCTGCGCCAGGTGGCTCGCGGAGAGATTCACGCTGACTATCAATGAGCGATCGGCAACTCCATCCTTCTTCCACGTTGCAAGCTGCTCGCAAGCGGACCTTAGGAGCATCTTTGTCATTGGAGCGATCAAGCCTGTCGTTTCCGCAACCTCGATAAACTCACCCGGCGTGATCAGGCCTCGGCTCGGATGATTCCATCGAACGAGTGCCTCAAAGCCCATCAGGCTTACGTCATCAAGATTCACGAGCGGTTGGTAGTAGAGTTCAAATTCGCCCCGCTCAACGGCCAGACGAAGATCGGTTTCGAGTTCCAAAAGTGAGACGGCACGCGCGTGCATTATCTGGTCAAATACAACGTGGCTCTTGTTCGTCTCTTTGGCGTAGTACATCGCGATATCGGCGTCCCTAAGGAGGTCACCGGCGTTCTTGTATCGCGGGCCGCTGACGGCGATCCCGATACTGACGCTGGTGAATATCTGCCGGCCCTCGAGTTCGAAAACCGCCTCCATTTCTTCGGCGACCTGCTGGGCAAATTTCTCGGCGTCACGCGGTCCGTTCACATTATTTAGCAGTATTGCGAACTCGTCGCCGCTGAACCGACCAACCACGCCACGCTCGCCCGTCATTTTGGTTAGTCGCTCACCGACATCGTGTATCAGCCGGTCGCCAACTGAATGGCCAAGGCTGTCGTTGACTGTCTTGAATCGGTTTAGATCGAGGAACAAAAGCGCGAATGGTTCGCTCTGCGAGCCGATCGACGGCTCCAACAGTTCGAGGAACATATTCCGGTTCGCAAGACCGGTGAGAGTGTCATGATAGGCAGCGTGGCGAAACCGTTCACGGCTATCGCGAAGTGCTTTCGTGCTTCGTTCAAGCTCCCGGACATAATGCTGCAGTTCCTCGACGTGCGTTTCGGCCTGTTCGGCCCTAAACCGTTCGGCGGTTTCAACTGAAGCCGCCTCACGTCGGATGTAACCAATGTAGGAAAGGTGTTGCCGAACGATTAGCCCAAGACAGGCGAGACTCAATAATCCCGAAATACCGCTCAAGAGGCGCTCATCGAATTGCCACAGGAATACGGCGATAACTGCCGCCACGACTCCTATCGGCAGCAAAATGAAAATGTAGAGTCCTGTAAGTTTTTCGCGAGTGTTCACCGGACGGTCACAGGTAAGGCAAAGAGGCGTGCGATGCAGAGAACAAACCCGATGGTGGATCGGGTAATGATGGCGTTATTAGAATAGCTTAAATCCACGGCGTATACCAGAAAAATATTCGGGCTCCAAAAGAGTATCGGGACGCCTTTTCAAGCGTCCCGACGAAGGTTCAAGCTGATCAAGGCACTATTTTATGATCCCGACCTGTGACAGAGCGTAAGCAAACTCAAACGCCACCTCCTTGAGCCGGTCATAACGTCCCGATGAGCCGCCGTGGCCCGCTCCCATGTTAGTTTTCAGTAGAATGATGTTGTCATCTTTCTTCATATCCCGAAGCTTGGCGACGTATTTCGCACCTTCCCAATACGGCACCTGGCTGTCATTCAGGGATATCTCGACCAGCATATTCGGGTACTTCTTCGCCTGAACGTTGTCGTACGGCGAGTAGCTGTACATATAATCCCAAGCCTTTTTGTCGTCGCGAGGGTTGCCCCATTCGACCCATTCTTCGGTGGTCAGCGGCAGAGTTTCGTCGATCATCGTATTCATCACGTCGACGAAAGGAACCTGGACGATCGAGGCCTTGAAGAGTTCGGGAGCCTGATTTTGCACCGCCCCCATCAACAATCCACCGGCTGATCCGCCTTCTATGACGAGTCGGTCCGGCGACGTGTACTTGTTCTCGACCAGCCATTTCGCAGAATCGACGAAGTCGTTGAACGTATTCATCTTCTTGAACATCCGGCCGTCCTGACGCCATTTCTCGCCAAGTTCCGAGCCGCCGCGGATGTGTGCGATGGCGTAGATCATCCCTCGGTCGACCAGCGAAAGCCTTGATGATGAGAAGTTCGGCGTCATCGAC
>DAIOWA010000281.1:0-4613 GCA_036758705.1 Pyrinomonadaceae bacterium
AGCACAGACAAGCTAAAGCTTGCACTCTAAACATCAAGAGCAGGACAAACGTCCGGCTCTTAAACTCAAACTCAAAACTAACTAACTATCTCGACGGGATCTTGATCTCGCGACCGGCACCAAGCACCGAGTTCGGCAAGAGGCCGTTGTACTTGGCGACTTCCGTCGGATCGGCACCGTTTCGGACAGCGAGCTTCGAAACCGTATCACCGGCCTGTGCCTTCACAACCTTCACGTTGCTCGAGACAGGAGCAGACGACGGTCGTGAATATGAGGTTGTCGCAACCCGATTACCGGCAGCCATCGGAACAAAAACCTTGCCCGTCGGCGACTTCATACCCGGATTCGCTGCCATCAGTGCATCAACCGAAACGCCTGTGCGATTCGAGATCGTCTGCCACGTCTCGCCCTGCACCGACTTCGCAAGGTTCGTATCGTTCACCTTGCTCGCCGGCAGCCGTTTGAACACAGCTACTACCTCGTTCGCCTTTCCGGCCGGTACATTGATGATGTACGGCTCGGGCGGCGTCATATTGGTACGCAGATGCGGATTCAGATATCGAATGTACTGTGCCGTCGTATCGGCTGCCTGAGCAATGATATTCAGGCTAGTCGACGCCGGAACGCGGATGCGGTCGTATCGCAGCGGCGGAGCCGGGCGGACGTGTCCAAAACCATATGCTCCCGGATTGTTCGCAACCAGGATCGTCGCCAGAATGTTCGGGACGTAGTTGCGGGTCTCACGCGGCAAATATGGATATGCCGCCCAGAAATTCGAAACACCTGCACGACGGATCGCACGATCGACGTTGCCCTCGCCGCAGTTGTAACCCGCCATCGCAAGTTCCCAATTGCCGTAGCGGTTGTACAAAAACTTCAAGTACCGGGCCGAAGCACGTGTCGCTTCTTCTAAACTGTTTCGCTCGTCGACATGAGCCGTCCGACGCAGGCCGTAGCGTGATCCCGTACCTGGAATAAACTGCCACAATCCCGACGCCGACGCCCATGACATCGCGACCGGCTTCCACGCACTCTCGACCTGTCCGAGCCATGCGACGTTCTCCGGAATTCCCTCTTCGCGGAAGATCCGGCGAGCCATCGTCATGAACATACCCGAGCGGTACAGGCCAACTTCCATCGTCGTCCGTCCGCGGCCGCGATAGTAGTTGATGTACTGCTGGATCATCGGGTGGACCTGGAACGAAAACCCGAGCGAGCGGTTGGCGACCGCGTACTGAATGTATTGATACTGCTGCTGAGCCTCAGGATTTCCTTCGACCTGCTGTTCGTCCTGCGTCAGTTCCAGCTTCGACAGCTCATCGAGCGGCGACGCTTCGAAAACCTGATTGTTGAATCCACTCAGTTCCTGAACGTTCTTGTCGTTTCCGGGAACGATCGATGCGACCGTGGCGGCGTCCGTGTTTGCCACACGCTTCGCCGGCTTCAGCATCACCGCAACTTCATCCGCGAGTTTTCCGTCCGCTTCGTTCCAATTCCAACCACACGTCAAAGCCAGCGGACGCAGCTGCGGAGCCTGATTATCGACCGGGTATTCCATCCGATAGATCGTCTCGACGAGCTGCGAATAGCAAGCCTGCAGTTTGGCGTCGCGTTGAATGTTTAGCGTCGAAAGAAGAAACGTCTCGACAGACTTATCGAACTTGTCGCCCGATTCCTGCCGTTTGTTGGCCCTCAAGTCCGCAAGGCCGGCCTTGAAGTGATCACCGGATTTTTGCAGGACGGCGTTGATCTGAGCCTGCGCCTCCCGAACTTCTACGGTTTGAGCAGACGCGGCGATACTAAAAGAAAGTATAAGTGCGGCGGATATAAAAAGACTGCAAACAGTTGATTTCATTAAACTTCGTCTATACTCCTTCCGAAACAAACCTCTCAGGGTTAGGGCGAATTTATGAAAGCGGCTAACCAATAGATCCAAAACTTCTACGCTCTCACGGAGAAAATGTTCCTCAAAGCGCACCTTGAGAACACGAATTCCCACTCTAATATAGCACCAATCGGCACTTTCGCCAATAATTCGAAGGCTCAGAGTGCAAGCTTCAGCTTGTACCCACGTTGCCGAGAGACGTCTCGTGGCAGCCGGAGACAAGCTAAAGCTTGCACTCTGAACGCTTACGCAGCCTTCTTCGCCGCACGAACCGGCTTGGCATCAAGCAAAGCCGCCTCGAATACCTGCCTTACGTGCTCGACGAACACAAAATCGAGGTCGTTCATCACTTCCTCCGGCAGATCGTCGAGGTCGCGGCGGTTCGGTTCGGGCAAAATAACGGTCTTGATCTTCGCTCGCCGAGCCGCCAAAAGTTTTTCTTTGACTCCGCCGATCGGCAGCACGTTGCCCCTCAATGTGATCTCGCCGGTCATCGCGACGTCTTTACGTACCGGCCGCTGGGCAAGTACCGACACGAGCGCCGTGGCCATCGTGATGCCGGCGCTCGGCCCGTCCTTGGGGATCGCACCTTCGGGAATGTGAATGTGGATGTCGAAATTCTCGAACACTTCCCCATCGATCCCGATCTCCGTTGCACGAGCCTTCGCATACGAATAAGCCGCCTGCGCCGATTCCTGCATCACCTCGCCGAGCTGGCCGGTCAACTGCAGTTTGCCCTTGCCCTTCGTCTTGATCGCTTCGATGAAAAGAATGTCGCCGCCGACCGCCGTCCACGCCAAGCCCGTGACGGTCCCGATCTGGTCCTTCTTCAAAGCACCTTCGTTGAAAACACGCGGCACGCGAAGGAATTCCTTCAGGTTATCTACCGTCACCTTCACCGCCTTGAACTTCCTTTCTTCCTCAGCCTTCTTCCGCGCGACCTTGCGGCAGACCTTGCCGATCTCACGTTCAAGATGACGCAGCCCCGCTTCCTGCGTGTATTCGCTGATGATCTTCGCCAAGGCTTTCTTGTCGAATTTCACGTCATTCGGCTTCAGCCCATTCTCTTCGATCTGCTTCGGAACGAGATGACGCTTCGCGATCTCGAGCTTCTCCTCTTCGGTGTAGCCCGACAGAAAGATTATCTCCATTCGATCGCGCAACGCCGGCTGGATCGTATCCAGAACGTTCGCCGTCGTCATAAACATCACGTTCGAAAGATCGAACGTTACGTTTAGATAGTTGTCGCGAAACGCGAAATTCTGTTCGGGGTCGAGCACCTCAAGCAGCGCCGAACTCGGGTCACCGCGGAAATCCGCTCCGACCTTGTCGATCTCGTCGAGCATTATCAGCGGATTGTTGGTCGCCGCCTGCTGGATGCCTTGAACAATGCGGCCCGGCATCGCTCCGACGTACGTCCGCCGATGCCCTCGGATCTCAGCCTCGTCATGCAATCCGCCAAGCGAAAGCCGGATGAACTTCCGGTTCAACGCCCTCGCTACCGAACGCCCCAGCGAAGTCTTACCAACTCCGGGCGGGCCGACGAGACACAGGATCGAACCCTTCGGTTTCTCCATCAGTTTGCGGACCGCAAGAGCCTCGATAATGCGTTCCTTCACTCGCTCGAGTCCGTAATGATCTTCGTCGAGAATATCCTCGGCCGTCTTCAGATTGAGATTATCTTCCGACTGTATCTGCCACGGCAGATCGGTCATTATATCGAGCCAATTTCGAAGCGTCGCGGTCTCGGCAGTGTCCGGATGCATCCGCTCAAGTTTCTTTAACTGACGAAGAGACTCTTCCTCGGCACCTTCGGGCATCTTCGCCTTAAGGATCTTGTCGCGATAGTTCTCTATCTCTTCAAAAAGTTCGTTGCCATCTCCGAGTTCTCCCTGGATCGCCTTCAACTGCTGCCGCAGGAAAAACTCACGCTGCGAACGATCGATGTCAGCCCTGGCCTGACTATTGATCTCTTGCTGAACTGTCAGCACCTCGATCTCTTTGTTCAATAGATCGTTCACCTTCCGCAACCTCGGAACCGGATCGACGATATCGAGAATGCTCTGTGCGTCCTCGACCTTCAGATCCAGATTCGACGCACACAGGTCAGCCAATCGGCCTGCGTCATCCAGGTTCGCGATGATCGCCAAAACCTCGGGCGAGATGTTCTTACCAAGCGAAGCCGCACGCTCCATCGATCCGCGGACGTTGCGGACAAGAGCCTCGACCTCAAGCGAATTATCCGGCGCAAGCGGTTCCGATATCGGCGTGATCGTCGCGCGTACGTGATCGCCGCTCGGGTCGACACCTTCAACTGTCGCCCGCGAAAGCCCCTGGATCAATATCCGAATGCGGCCATCCGGCAGCTTCAGCATCCGCATTATGATCGCGACCGTACCCGTCTCGAACAGGTCCTCCTTCGCCGGATCTTCCTTGTTCAGGTCCTTCTGCGAGACCAAAACGATCATCCGGTTCTCTTTCAAAGCCTCTTCAACGGCCTTGATCGATTTGTCCCGCGAAACAAACAGCGGAACGATCATAAACGGGTAAATAACAATGTCGCGCAGGGGAAGCGCCGGCAGCACCGAAGGGATCTGCATCATCGGCTCCGTAATCTCGGAGTCAGAAAGCCCCACGGCAAACTCTTCAAAATCAGCCATAACCCTTGATTCTACAAGTCTGCGGGCAGAAACGCGAGTGTTAACGAGCGTGGCGATCGGGCGCGTGA
>DAIOWA010000282.1:0-4612 GCA_036758705.1 Pyrinomonadaceae bacterium
TTCTCACGCTTGTCGTCGTGAAAGACCGCAACCCGCATCTGAACGCCGGACGCGGCGACGATGTCCAGGTTCTGATTCCCATCCTTCGCAGCGATCTCTTTAGTGATATCCGAAACCTGCTGCTTCGACTTCACCACAAACGGCCTCGACGGAGTGCCCGGCCCCTGTGCATTTGCCGCGGCCGCCGACACAAAAAGCAGTCCCAAAGATATCGATAATGCTTTGATTCTCATGTTAAGTAAGCGGTCTCCGACCGCGAGCGGCGAACGGTCAGAGACCGCCGACTAAAACCTTAATATTTCCCGTGGAGCCAAAGCGAAAACATATCGGTCAGCATCCAAGCGGTAACCTCCTCTGCGGCGTTGAAGTTTTCAAACTCAGCAGGCAGGCGGCGGCCGTCTAGATATTCGTTGTAGATCCACGGATCTCCGATAGCAAAGACTTTGCCGCGTCCGAATATCGCTGTGGCTATCAGAACTTCGCCGTTGACCTTTAGCACCGCACGAGTACGTTTCGAAAGTGTAAGTGTCGAGACTTCCTTGACGAAGATGCGTTTTGTGCTACGAAAGATCGGAGCACCTTTCGGAATATCTACGCCGCCCATTTTGTAATCATTATTGATCACTTCAAACTTGCGGTCCTTATTGAACTTGATTCCGAAAGTTTCGGACAGCGTATTGAACTTATCCAGCTCGGCGTTCTGCCCATCGTTTCCCATCAGCACGAGTGTGCCGCCTTTTCTAACCCAATTCGCGATCACCTTCGCATATTCCGGCGTCATGAAATTCGGATTCGCGGTCTCCTTTTCATTGTCCGGATCGACAATGATGTAGACATCCGCACCGCGAAGATTCGCCGCGGTCGGAGCTGCCGACAACTCAGACAACCGAGCCCCTTGCGATTTGAAGATCTGTCCCCAGGCATAAAATCCCGAGTCGAGCATCTCATCCCACTTGTAATGCCAAACCTCATCCTTCCCGCTGAACTTGTTCTTGCGGATCTCGTGGTTGAAGTAGTCATCAAGCACAACGGTCGTTCCACGACCCGGCCATCCGCGTTCGTACGCTTCCATTTCAAGCGCCGCCTTGATAGCCGGGCCGAGTCCCTTCGCATCGTTCACGCGAAGCTTCTCGCTCATATAGTACTCATACGAGCCGTCGCGATAAGGTTTGCCGCCGAGCCCGGAAACCGAAACCGTTCCGAGCCAATCGGTAGTGCCGTCGGCGTTAGTTTTGATAAATTCCTTCTTGATGCCCGCCCAACCGCGGACGGCGACCTTCATATGCTTCTCGGGCAGATACCCTTCACGTACTCCCTTCGCGATCGCATAGACGAACATAGCGGAACCCGATGATTCGAGATAATTCTTCTCTTTGCCGCCGAGATCAAGAATGTCCCACCACACACCGGACTTCGGATCCTGAACTTTCGCGATCGCCGTCACCGTCCGGTCGAGGATCGCTACTAGCTCCTTTCGCCTTGGATGATCTTTCGGGAAACTGTCGAGCGTATCGACGAGTCCCATCGCATACCAGCCCATCGCACGTCCCCAGAAATGCGGCGATTGTCCCGTCTGCTTGTTCGCCCAACGCTGTTCCTTCGATTCGTCCCAGCCGTGATAAAGCAGTCCGGTCTTCGGATCGACCGCGTGCTTCTCCATCCAGACGAATTGGTCCGCGATGTCGTTCCAATTGTCCTCACCGAAAACCTTCGAATACTCCGCATAGAACGGCTCGCCCATATACAAACCGTCGAGCCACATCTGCCACGGATAGATCTTCTTGTGCCAGAATCCGCCTTCCTTCGTCCGCGGATGCGTCTTCAACTGCGAGCGAAAAAGCTCGGCCATCTTCTTATATTTTTCCTGGCCCGTCGCTCGAAAGAGCGTCAGCATCCCGAGAGCCGGCGTCACGTGATCGATGTTGTATTCCTCGCGGGTGTAGTCCTTGTGCGTCCCGTCCGGGTTGATCCAGAAATCCATCCCCGTCTGAATGTGACGAAAATATTTTGGATCACCGGTCGCGTACCACATCTGCTCGATCGCCTTCAGTATCACGCCCTGCTCATAATTCCACTTCGCGGGAATTCCCGCCGGATTTCCGTCGTCGACCCAGATCCGGTTCATCGCCGTATCTGCGAGCTTCGCCGATGTCGGCTGCGTCTGAGCCGTGACAGCCAAGGCCATTGCGAAGAGAGAAACAAGGACCACAACTCTTTTCATAATGAATAACCGAATTTCATTTTCAGTTTTAACCTTTCAACTTTCAGTTTGTCCGGACGCGATCTCGCTGGACAAATTTAGTACGACCTTGATCATTTATACTGCTTTGGGGCCTTCGCGGCCTTGCGTGAAATTTCTTCCTTCCACAGCGACTTCCTCAACCCCACCTTCGATCTGCGCAACTCGCCTACAAATGCCGCAGCCATCTCCTCCGCACCTAACGGAGAGAAATGCGTGTTGTCGTCGATGCCATTCGGATAGTTAGCGTTCTCGCCCGGCTTCAACTGGAGAAACAACTTCTTCGATCCCTCCACGCCGTACTTGACAATTACGGCCTCGCTCAACCGATGCATATCTATCAGCGGCGCCTTTTGTTCAGCGGCAACCTTGCGAACGATCCCCGGATACTCGCCGTGCGTGTCGTAAAACTTGCCTTCTTTATCAAATCTTCGCCGCATTACCGGCGTGAGCAGAACAAGATGCCCGCCCTTCGACCTCACATCTTCTACAAAACGGACAAGATTCTTTCGATAATCTTCCGGCGGCGTATAGCGTTCGCCCTTGTCCTTCGAAGAATCGTTATGCCCGAACTGGACGAAGACATAGTCGCCTTTCTTCAGGTCGCCGATGATCTTCTGCCATCGACCTTCAGATATGAACGTCTTCGTGCTTCTACCATTCGCCGCCCGATTATCGACCTTGACCTTACCGGCTTTGAAATGTGCCTCAAGTTTCTCGCCCCAGCCGGTCTCCGGCCTCTTATCATCAGCCTTCGCCGCCATCGTCGAATCGCCGGCCAGAAAGATCGTCACAGGACGCTGGCTAAAAGCAGTCGACGCAAACACCGTCAAGATGAATCCAAGAACTGTACACTTCACAAAACTATCCACTAACCACTTGTCACTATCCACTGAAGAAATAGATACAGAGCCTGGATTCATACAAGTTCCGTGACAGTCTTGCCGCCGATCTTGAAATTCTCGATCTTTAGTCCCTTCACATTCTTCACAATGCTCGGATTCTTCACCGACCCGAATGTACAGTTCTTCAGCACGACGTCATAGATCGGCGCGCTGTCGAGGCCCTGCAGATCTACCGCGCGATTCCCGGTCGTGCAGGTCAATCCATCGACCTGCACATTCCTCACGAGCGGAATGTGTGCGCCCTTCGCGCCTTCTTCGTAGTTGAAATCGATCTCTATGACGGCTCGTGAAACGGTACCGATCGCATT
Organism: Pyrinomonadaceae bacterium; assembly: GCA_036758705.1. GTDB lineage: Bacteria > Acidobacteriota > Blastocatellia > Pyrinomonadales > Pyrinomonadaceae > OLB17. The sequence continues at coordinate 3,453 of DAIOWA010000282.1, forward strand.
GTTCTTGTAATAGAAATTCTCGAGCCTCCCGCCACGCGACGCATTGTTCTTAAAGCGGATCGCGGTCCACAGATCGGGACTGTCAAGTTTATTATCGTGAGCAAATACGTTCCGAACGCCGCCGGAGATCTCGCTGCCGACCGTGATACCACCATGGCCGTCCTTGAACATACAGTTGCGAATGATGACATTCTCCGTAGGGGTATTGAGTCGGCGGCCGTCATTGTTTCGCCCGGACTTGATCGCAATACAGTCATCGCCCGTATCGAAGTGGCAGTTTTCGATCAGCACGTCCTTGCACGATTCCGGATCGCAGCCGTCATTATTCGGCCCGTGAGTTTCGATGTGCACACCGCGAACGGTTACGTTCTCGCACAGCACCGGATGCACTTCCCACATCGGCGAATCGACGATCCGCACGCCCTCGATCAGAACGTTCTTGCACTTGTAAGGCTGTATGAACTGCGGCCGCAGATAATCCTCAGGACCGCCAAAAACACGATCCTCGACCGGGACGTTCTTATCCATGAACTCGTACAAACGAGCACGGGCGGCTCGCTGGCTGACCTTTTCCGGATCACCGCCATACCGCGGATTCCCGTGCCATTTCCAGAAATAAGCCTTGCCCTGCCCATCAAGAGTTCCTTCACCCGTCACCGCAATATTCGTCTCTTCGTAAGCATAGATCAGCGGCGAGATATGCATAAGCTCCATCCCTTCCCATCGGGTATGGACAACAGGCAGATAGGCTTTGCGGTCGGTCGCAAACTTAAGGGTCGCACCTTTCGATACGTGCAGATTTACGTTTGACCGCAGCCTGATCGCACCCGTCAGAAACACGCCCGCCGGCACAACAACCCTTCCTCCGCCTGCCTTGTTCGCCGCATCGATCGCCTTATTGATCGCTTCCCGACAATCGAACTCGCCGCCCGCCTTCGCACCGTATTTCAGAATGCTGAAATCCCGCTTCTTAAACGTCGGAGCCTTGATCCGCGCCAGTATCTTCGGATACTCCGTCGACCACGCATCCGCATGGCTATAAGAAGTACGTGCGAGAACCAGCGCGACCGCACCAAGAGATGCCGTTTTTATGAATTCACGTCTGTCTAACATTATCGTTCTTACTGATCTTCAGTGAATAGTGGGTAGTGACAAGTGGA
>DAIOWA010000283.1:0-4609 GCA_036758705.1 Pyrinomonadaceae bacterium
AACCGGACATTTCTATTGTGGTAAGAAGTAGGACATTTCTAATGTGGTATGACAGTTTCGGGGTTAGAGTCCAAGCTTCAGCTTGTCTCCGGTTGCCACGAGGTGACTGTGGGTAACGTAAGGACAAGCTGAAGCTTGCACTCTGAACTCATTATTTCTTGAATATTTGCGATGTCAGGCGGAAAAATTGGAAAAATCCGATCAGAGCGCCGAGGACGATGCCCGAAACGATGCCCCACGGGGATGAGCCGAAAAGCAGATCTGCTCCCCAACCGATCAGGAGCATAAATACCACCGATGCAAAAAGCGCAATGCCGGCGGAATAGGCCAGACCGCTCTGGCGTACGTTTTCAGACAGAGATTGCGGCTTGGCCTCGGAGAGGCTGAAAGGTTCTTCGGGCGGCTTTTCCTTGTCGTCGAACAGCGAGATCACTGCCGGATCCGAGCTTTTAGTCGGTTCTTCAGGGGATTCGTCGCTGTCGAGAAAATTCTTTATCACGGATTTGTACCTGCATTCTGGATCGCGGACGGCGATAGGATCAGGGCAAAAAGCTTTTTCTGTATGTCGGGATTCGTGACCAGCTTACCGTGAGTTTCACACTGATAAAGTTCGGCGGCAATGGGCAAAGCCGACTCCTGGCCGTTGCTGCGAAGTGCCGTAGCCTCGAGCGAACTTTTCGGCACCACGCTGTCGCCTGGCGTGTAAATGACCGGCTTCAGCATTTCGGAGGTGATCTTGTTCCCCAGCGAGTTGGTATATGAAGTAGCATCGAATTGGGTGGTCCAGCGGTCTTTCTTTTCGTTCCGACGCAGAACCATTCCGGTTGCGGTGGGTTTGCATTCGGCACCCATCAGGTAAAATGAAACTGGGATCTTAACAGTAGACGTAGCATTTAGCGCCTCTTGAAATCGCTTCGCACGGGCGAGGGCGGCAAGGAAATAGGGACGCGCATTATGCTGTTCGGTCGGCGAAAATTTCTTCTCAAAATCCTTGTCCTTCCAGATCGACCAATCGTATTCATCCCACGCATTGGGATCGTAAATATCTATATTTAAGGGCTTTAGCTCCTCGTCATATGCGAGCATCGAATGCTCGTGAGGCAGCAGCTGGAAGACGGATGGCACGGTGAAAACGTCAAAACGGGTCAGATCCTGAACGAACGGCAGCTTGATCCCGCCGCCGATATACGCGACGCCATTCAACAGAGCGTCAAACGCCAACAGCGAACCTTCGTTCGGCGTTCCGACGAGGAAGATCTTGTTCAGATGCTTCGCTCCCGCCCACGTAGGCTTTGGTTTTCCGGCTGGAATGTCCGCATTGCCATACATCGCCGCGTAACGCGAAATGAGCCCACCCATCGAATGAGCGATGATGTTGAACTTGAGATTCGGCTTGCCGAGGCGACGTTTCAGAGTCTCGATCTTCTGTATCAGCAGGCGCGCGTTTTCGACATTATCGCGGCGCCAGTCGTACGGGAATACGAAGAAGGTGTCGGCTGCATCGGCCTTGGTCGCAGTCGCCCACTTTGCCTCGCGATAACCCCCCGTTGTCTGAAGTCCTTCGATCAACTTTGCGTATATCTCGATCTCCGGCAGGATCCGCGACAGACGCACCTCGCGGATAATATCTCCCGCAATCAGATCGTCCGAATTCCGAGCGAGATTTGCCGACATCGGCAGTCGCACATCGTCATCCTTTGCTCGCGAACGCTTGAACCACGCGGTTTTGCCGGTGTTACGGTTGACCAACTCCGACCCGGTCAGGCCCGGAATCACGATGATCGGTTCTTTACCGGTGGTAGTTGGCTCGGCCGGTGTCTGGGCAGCGATGCTCTGTGCAAATACTGCCAAACACAGGATGATCAGGCCGAACGAGCGGCGGAAATTGATGCGCATATTGAGATTACGATGCTCGAAAGCCTCATATTACCACTATTTAGTTTAGTTGAGGCGTTCAGTTTCGGTTGCGGAGACAAGTCTGTAACGGATGCCGCGCCAATTCATGGTGCGGCTGAGAAGTGCGCAGATACAGTTCCAAAGGAAGACCGGCGGTGCGAGAAGCCAAAGTGTTAGCTGCGGAATTAATTGTCTGGAAGCTGCTGGGATCACTAAGATTACGGCTTTCAGACGGAGCCAGGCCTTGCCGATACTGAGTGCGGAGACGATGGCCAACGTTGCGATCGCGGTCCAGACGAGCCATGTGTTCGAACGGCTCAGCACCGTGATCAGAAATGCCGACAGCATCACGCCGCAAAATAGTGCGGATCCGAAAAACGACAGGGCCCAAAGCTCGGTCTTGTAGACTCGCGTCAGCTTCATTTGCCGCGTTGTAAATTCGAACATCTCGGCCATTGTGCAGTCCTCGATCGACGGCGTGACGGCTTGCGGGATCAGCCGGATATCGAGGCCTACCTCAAGGACGACTCGGGCTGCGACAAAGTCGTCCGAGACCGTGCCTTTGAGGCGTTCCGACATCTTCAGCCGTTCCCAGACACTGCGGCGGATCGCCATCGAACCGGCCCAGCAGAAGCTACTCTTTGGCCCGAGTGCGGATGCTATCGAGGCATTCCACGCGGATCTCAACTCGCTTGCAAATGAGCTTTTTTTCGAAAGATACCAGCGATACCCGGTCGCAATGCCGATGGTTTCATCCTCTACCCCGGCGACGAGAGCCTTCAGCCAGTTCGGTTGCGGTCGAGCATCGGAATCCACAAATACAAAGGTCTCGGATCGCTCATCGGCGTGTTTTATAGCCTCGCGAATGTTCTCGACCTTTTGGCTGCTGTCGGTCGATCTCGGGGCGACGATCATTTTTACAGGAGGCACAGGATGAAAAGGATGGAAATCTGATGCTTCCTTGCCATCTTGTTTATCCTGTACATCGTGTTTGGATCCTTTTCTCAGGAATTCGCGGATCACTTGCGCTGCCGGGTCGTTTTCATCATCGACGACGAAGATCACCTCATATTCCGGATATTCGAGTTCGAGCAGGGCCGTGAGATTCTCCCACAGGCCGTCATCGAGACCTTTGCACGGGGCGATCACCGTTACGAAGGGAGTGAAGGAGCGCAATGGTTTCGCAAGCTCGGAGCGAAAGTAGGCGAGGAACGCGAACCCGCCGATCAGCGAACGGATGCTGAAATAGATCAGGATCGTGGAAAATATGTAGAAAATGATCGACAAGGGTTTTCGAACAGCTGACAGCTATCAGCTTTGAGCTTACAGTCAGATTATCTTATTCGGCGGCAATGAGCTTTTCGAGCTCGGTGATCGTCCTCGCCGTCGCACCGCGACTCGTCGCCATAAGCTTGGCTGCATTGCGTCCAAGCTCTTCTCGCTTCGCAGGATTCTCAAGGAGATCGGTGAACTCCTCGTACAGTCGTTCCGAGACCTGAAGGTCATCTGGAACGGTCGGCGTTTGTCGGATCGCGTCCCCGCTGCGAAGAAACTCAACGGCAGCCGAGAAATTCGCTGTATATGGCCCTGTAACGATTGCTTTTCCCGCGATGGCAGGTTCGATGACACTTTGTCCACCGTGTTCAATGAGGCTGCCGCCAACGAAAACTATCTCTGCCAAGGGAAGGACTTCTCTGAGTTCGCCAATGCTGTCAAGCAGAATGATGTCAGCTTCTTTGTCCGAGATTTGTTCTGGTTCACTTCTGCGCGCGTGCGAGTAGGGTTCGCGAGAAAGAACGGATGCCACTTTCTCGAATCTTTCGGGGTGTCGCGGTGCGATCAGCAATCGACATGTGTGGCCCAGTTCACCGTCAAGGGCCTCAATAACGCGTTCCTCCTCTGGTTCGTGGGTGCTCGCCGCAATGATAAGCGGCAGGTTGCCCGAGAGGGCGAATCTGCGATCTAGATCTTGACCTAAGTTTGAAGAAGTTGAGTCAACGGATTGGTCCATCTTCAGGTTTCCCGTGACGATAGTTTTTGCAACGGGCATCCCGAGCGAGAGCAGGCGGTTTGCATCCGACTCGCCTTGCATCAATGCGAGGTCGATGTCTTTGAGGACCCGTGAGATGAACGGGCGGATGCGTTTATAACGAGAAACGGACCGTTCCGATAACCGGCCGTTGACGATGGCGATCTTGGCTCCGTCGGCTTTTGCTTCGTGGATGAACCGCGGCCAGATCTCGGTTTCCATCAGCAGGACGATGGACGGCTTCAAATTGTCCAACGCACGGCGAACAGCGAATTTGAAATCGAAAGGGAAGTAGACGACGGCGTCGGCTTTGTCTTTGAAAATTTTTCTTGCGAGTTCCTGACCGGTTTTGGTCGTGGTCGAGACGACGAGGCGATGATCCCGGAAGTTGGTGTTCAGTTCGTCTACGAGCGGCCGTGCGGCGTTCGTCTCGCCGACCGAGACGCAGTGAAGCCATATCACATTCCTGCCATCGTGTGTGAAGTCAGGATAGTTGCCGAGTCGCTGCCTGAATCCTGCCGCATACTTTTCGCGCTTTAGAAGAAACGCGGGAAGCATCAGCAGAAAGCCTGTCGCAAGCAGAATTGAATAGGCAAAAAGCATTGTCTTGGAAGTCTAGAAAAGTCTAGGAAGTCTAGAAAGTCTGATCATCGAGACTTCCCAGACTTCCTAGACTTAAGACCG
>DAIOWA010000284.1:0-4609 GCA_036758705.1 Pyrinomonadaceae bacterium
GTCGCACCAAATAGTCAGCGGACTCCAAGGTTTCGAGCAATGCTGCCATAAATCGGCGGTAACCATCGCCCCGAATCTCATCAGGATCGAGGTCCGGATGGTGCTTCACAAACTGCTTAATGAATTTTCCGACCGAGCTCCTCGGTCCAATGCTCTTAGAATAGAGTTTTATGTTTCGTTGGAGAGTGTCGAGACGAACGACATAGGGTTCGCTTAACCTTTCCTTTTCATCAAGCGACCACGGTGGAATAAGCTGTTCACGAAATCGCTTCTCAAATTCGCCGAGTCGATCACGCGTCAGGAAATTCTCGCTGTGAATAGCCTGTTCGAGGCGAAAAAAATCTAGAATGGTAACAATAAAATCGCGACGTTCTTCGATGGTTAATGACCGAACAATTGGCACCTCCCTCCACGCTTCCTCGTGATTGACTACTTCGTCGATATGATTGTAATCAACTCTAACTAACCCGCATTGTTCAAGGTTTGGAAGAACGATCCGCCAACTTCGTCTGAGATCCGCGAGCGCTCGGTAGAAAAGGAAATTCTGGAAGGTATCCTCATACCTGGTCCGTACGTGCGGAAACACACTTTCCACCGCTGATGCATATTCCGTGAACTCCAAATTGAGCGACTTTGATATGGCTACGCCAATATTTGTGTAATCCAGCTTCGAATCTTTCGCACTCGCCAATGCTCTGTAGATGGCAGATCGAAGTTTTACGACCTGGACGAAATCATTAAAGTGTCCGGCCTGAAGAGCAGCGTCTTGGCGATTATCAGTGAAGCTAAGTAGCTTTTGATCCTTCGCTGAGTAGCCGGAGTCATTCAATTGATTCAAAATTGAGAACGTTGTGATCGTTGTGGATGTACTTCGACCTTCGCTTCCAAGTTTCGTCAGCTTCGTTCCCTCGTTTGTCCGAGTATCAAAGAAGACTCCAGCAGTTGGATCAAATAAAAGCGGGGCCTTTATGAACCAGCCGGAGTAAGGCTTGTCGTTGACTCGCGAACAGTTCCCGTACTCGTCGAAGAAGATCTTTTGAGGAAATCGATCTGCATACTTTGTTTCTGGGACCTTGTCATTTGCACGGGTGCGGAACCAGGCGTCGGGTAAATAATCAAGGTCCGTTTCTGGATCCCAAATATCGTCACCAACAAGCAGATATCCGTCGTTAGCCTGTAGGTCTTCGTCCGCTGTCATCTTAAACTCGCGGGGAATCATGCGGTTTTCTACGATAGACACACAGACAAACGCGTGTCCGGACTCTCGGCTAAAAACATTCGGATAGATCGGTTTCTGCGGCCTTTCATCTTCCTTATACAAACCAGGTTCAAGGGTGATATATCGGTCACTGCCTTGATCAAGGGTCGTATAAACGGAGCCTGTTTGAGCGAAGAACTGATGAAGCTTAAAGGGGAGCAAAGTATACCGCGACCCTTCTGCTTGAACCTTCTGATTCACCTTGCTGATCCAAAGCAATATGTTTCTAAGGCATTCAAGGGATACTCCCTCAGTCGAACCAGACGCCGCGGACAACGCTGCAACGACCTGACTTATTTGCAGCGGCTTTCGCCGCGACAATCCCGATGCCGTTTCCTCAAGCGCGATATTATTTTCTATCCATACCGCCACCGGGTGACTGCGAAGGGCGGCTTCATCGGCATCCGAGTCTATCGGTGTTTCCACGGAGTCTGCTAGCGAGCCGGTGTCGGGGTTCGAACTCTCTAAGGATCGGGCCAGTGTTTCATTAACAATCTGATTGGGCTCAAATTGGCGTCCGAATATCGTCGTTGCGACCTCTGCAACTTGCTCACGTTGGGTATCCTCGCTTCCGACAGAAACCATCGTCGCGGACGTGCCAATGAAGGTGAGGCTGTTCTTACATTGCGCCTGAATCCTTCGGATCAACATAGCGACATCGGCTCCTTGGCGACCTCGGTAGGTATGCAGCTCATCGAATACCAAGTACTTTAAGTTTTCATAAATCGCGTCACGAATTTTCCTTTCGGCAGATCTGGTCAAAAGCAGTTCCAACATCATGTAGTTGGTAAGCAGAATCTGGGGTGGGTTGTCTCGCAATCGTTGGCGAGTTTCGTGTTTTTCCTGTCCGGTATATTGCCCGTATGAAATCGGGAACGGTCTCCCCGTCGCGTCTTCGTAATTGCGTTTATACCCATCCAACTCGTTGGTCTGAGAATTGATGAGCGCGTTCATCGGATAGACGATCACAGCTTTCACCCCGTTCGAACCGGGACTGTTTAGGAGAAAATCAAAGATCGTACTTATATAGGTAAGCGATTTTCCTGAGCCAGTTCCAGATGTGACGATAAAATCGCGATCCTTCGTACCGAGTCGAATTGCTTCTAGTTGATGTTGGTAAAGGGAATATCCTCTGAATATTTTTGCAGCATCTTCATGAAGAACGCCGCTCTCCGCAAGAGTCGAGACGTCGCCAGCCATCTGAAAGGCCGGGTTAAAGTGAAGGAGCGGATCAGGCCATAATTTACCGTTGCCAAGTTCCTGACGAACCTTCTCCTCTATTTGGGAATCGGCAATGTTGATAAAGCTCTGAATATAAGCGGAATAGTCACTTACGATTTTGCTGTGGGTTTCAAATACGTTCATTAAACTAGGTGTTCGTGTAAGTCCAAAAGGTGATGTCTTCGGAGCAAAAACGGCCTATTTTAGCATAGCTCTTTACAGTTGGACACGTCATCAGCTTTGCGTTGGATGGCCCGCCTAAAGTGAAATCCCGTTCACAATTCGCCGTACCTTGAACTTCCAATCATTTGTGTCCAATGACATTCGATTAGCCACCCTGACTTGCAAATAGCCGACGCCTCGGGTTGCAATCAGCCGCTCTCAAGTTCGCTATTTGGCCCTTCTCATGTCAGATTGAGGTAAATGCGAGATCCACTAGGCTAAGCCCTTGTCGCATTTATGTCGCCATTGTGTCGCATTTATGTCGCGTTAAGAGCTTTACAGTCGGTACATTTGGAGAGCGCTGGGCATTGTCTGAGTTATCGAACAAGTTCGATCCCCGCCAAGCGGAAGCGTGATTTTGCTTCACTCGAGTCCGACAGACTTCTCTATGTCATTGAAATACAACGGCTTTTTGCTTCACTCGAAAAGCAAGGACGCCAGGGTTATGGGTAATGGAACTGGCGCGAACTTTTTGGAAACCTACGAAAAGTTAGGGATAAAAATTGACGGTTCTAGGGATACGCGGCCTTCTAACAAGCCTGTTTTGTAGCAGATAACTCTGATGCGGCAGGTAGAATTTAGGGACAATATAGGTCCAATTTTAGGATTTCGGCGAGGAAGAGAACGGTTCATACCGATCAATGTCTCGATAAGACATGAGCGGATTGCGACAACCCTTAAGACACCGTTTTTCATGGCGGCAGATTGTCTGCAGAATTTGACATGTTGGTTACAAGGACGGGCTAAAAGCGGTTGACTTCAAAATGCAGTGACATGGTGTCCAGTTTATTTGCGAACAAACTGGACATACTTATAGAATTCCTGTACTCTGTAGATCGGTATGAGTACGGTGAGCGATGTCATGAGTACGATCGATAGGTTTCCGCGTGGGTATGTTTTCACCTACGGGGACCTTGAGAAGGATGCTCGGAAAAAGGAAGCCGTTATCAAGGCACTCAACCGAATGGCTGCGGCGGGAAAGATTGCCAAGCTATCTAAGGGGAGATTCTACAAACCTGAGAGTACTCCATTTGGAGAACTGCAGCCGGACCGACGACAGATCGTCAAGGACCTGTTGGAGGAAAACGGCAAGATCATCGGTTATCTGACCGGACTGAGCATTTACAATCAGCTGGGGCTAACGACACAGGTTAGCAACACGCTGCAAATCGGGAAGAACCAGATTCGACCTAGCTTCAAACGAGAGCGCTATACGATCACTTTCATCCAACAGAGAAACACGATCACAAAAGAGAATGTTCCGCTCTTACAGATCTTGGATGCCCTGAGATACATCAAAAAGATCCCGGACACGACGATCGAAGCCAGCTGCAAACGATTACTGGCCATTCTGAGACGGCTCGATGACAAAGAGCAAGTATCATTAGTGCGACTTGCATTGAAGTATCCGCCGGCAACGCGGGCTTTGTTGGGGGCTCTCCTCGACCAAATGCGGAAAACGGAATTAACCGACCGGCTGTTCCAATCCCTCAACCCGATCACTAAATACAAATTGGCCGGTGCCGGCATTGCCCTGCCAACCTCTGAGAAGTGGAATATTGTGTTAGCCTCATGAGAAGTTCGACTTAACTGACGATCGGAAGATGCGATGAGCTTCTTGGCAGGTTTTTAGATGACGGAGACAGAGTTACAAAAAGTCTTGGATGAGCTCATCACCAGATGGGAGAATGAAGTCGTCGAATTTAAGCGAGGCAATGACGGATTTTCAACTCAGGAGATTGGCAAGTATTTCTCCGCAATTTCGAATGAGTCGAATTTGCGAGGTACGGAGCGCGGATGGCTTGTATTTGGCATTGACGATAAAACTCGCTCGATAGTTGGGACGAATTATCGCGACGAAAGATCAAAGCTTGATGCGTTGAAGCAAGATATTGCAAACGGTATAGA
>DAIOWA010000285.1:0-4600 GCA_036758705.1 Pyrinomonadaceae bacterium
TAAAGCCAACGATATCAATTTGCGCCAAAAAAAGAGGCCGCCTTTTCAGACAGCCTCCATGAATCGAGAAAATTCAGGTCTCAATTCCGTAGAGCGACAAACGAGTGCGCGCTTAGATCGTCGGACAGCGTAAAGGTCTGCACGTTGTTTCTGATAGGGGTACGGCGGGTAGAGACCGCCGTCAAGACGTAGAAGTGAGTCACCGGCAGACCGCTGAACGAATAGTATCCCAGGGTATTTGTCGTCGTCCTTTGAAGTCTCCCGGTAGTTGCGTCCAGGATCGTTATCGTGATCCTGTGAACTCCGCGTCCGGACTCCGACAGAACTCGTCCGTTAACGGTGGCGCTGGCGGCCGATGGTGCCAGCTCCTCACTTGTAAAAGTACATTCAACCTGTTGAGCCTCTTGAGTTACGATGCTGACCCGGCGATTGGCAAGATCAACGGTGGCCCCGGACGAATTACAACTGATCGAGGATAGCTGCCAGCCAAAGGCCGAGGCTTCTGTAACTGTGATCGGGTTGGATGCTCCAAAAACCTTGACGTTCGAGTCCGTGAAGGTATTCTCGGGCAACAGTGTGAAGTTCGAAGCGGCTAGATTCACCGCGTTGAACTCGAACGAAGCATTTGAAACCCCCTCGGTCCGACGATTCGCTTTCTTGCGGATGGTTATGGAGGCAGACTGTGGCGGCGGCGGCGTTCCGCCGAACCAACTGTAGAGAAGCTTGTTTGGCGAAACTGAGTCCATGTTGGTGATCGTCCCGGTGGTAGCCGAGTTGACGATATTCTGACCAACTGTTGCCGGACTCGCCGTCGGATTCGTCGCGAGGTAAAGAGCCGCCACGCCCGCTACATGCGGAGATGCCATCGATGTCCCGCTCATTGTACGACCCGAGGTATCATCTCCGTTCGAAGCTGAGACGATCTGGATACCGGGTGCCCAAACGTCGACACAGGACCCGTAATTGGAGCCGAGCCACCTAATGTCGGAGTCAGGGCCAAAACCGACCGCTCCAACCGTAATCGCGTTCGTCGCGTTCGCCGGCGAGAAGCTGCAGGCGTCGGCACTGTAGTTTCCTGCCGCTACAACGACCGTAACACCTGATTGAATCAACGCATTTACGGAGCTGTTAAGTGCGTTAGAACTTGCGCTTGCGGAGATGCTGATGTTGGCAACAGCCGGGCTGCTGTGGTGCAGGGCTACCCAATCAATCCCTCCGACGAGATCAGAAACGGTGCCTGAGGTAGTACAACCCAGCACCCGAACCGAATGTAGCCTCACGTTCTTAGCAACGCCCCAGGTTGACGAGCCGATGGTTCCCGCTACGTGTGTGCCATGACCGAGACAATCCTGGTTGCCGTCGTTGAACACATCGAAATCTGACGTTGCTCGCCCGCCAAACGAAGAGTGCGTTGTGCGGATGCCGGAATCGATCACGTAGGCATGAACGTTCGAGGCATCGGTTGCATATGTATATCGCGTATCGAGTGGGTAACTTCTTTGATCGATCCGATCCAGGCTTGCTATGGCAGAACTCTGCACGCCTTCCGCCGTCGTGTACGAATCTTGTTCGACGTAAGCAACACGCTCGTCTCGGCTAAGTGCCTTTGCCTCGTTTTCCGTCATCTGCCCAACAAATCCCTGGATGGCTCGGCCAAAGGTTTTCTTTACCTTGCCGCCGTAGACATAGCCTAGGTACTCTGCGTTAGACCTCACCGAAGGCTCAGCCACGGCTTTGTCCAAGTACCTTTCGTTTAGAACAACGATGTATTGATTCGGTACGCCTTTGTCAGCACGTCTGAATTTTGCCGTCTTTTGTGCGGATGCGGCCTGCGGTGCAACCGAGACTATCAATGCTGTGAATGCAGCGAACAGGAAAGTAAGCGAGAACTTCTTCATTTTTTGCTCCGTTGAGGTGGGGAATTTGGGGGCTATCAAGGCAGGAACCGCTTTTGTGACGGTTCAACAGTTGTTAGTTTAATCAATGTACAACACGTGTCAACAATCTTTCACTTTGACGAGATGGTTTCAGTCAGATTGACCGAGAATGAATCAATTTCTAAATTTTGGTAGAGTCTTAGCAGGGAGGACCAAGGTCTTATAGGGAGTCATATGGAAAAGAAAATAGCCGCGCTTAACGGCAAGCGCATTGAAGTGAACTGTGGAAACGGTATCGCATTTACGGGGGAAAACCTCGGTCTTGAAGACGGGGTCCTAACCTTGGAATGTGAGGGCTCGAAGCAGTTGTTTATTGACGCAGCGAAGATCGTCGTCGTATCGGAAGCGTCCGATACTGGCGGAAAGCCGGGTTTTATCGCATGAAAGAGGCCGTCCGAAATCTAGTTTCCAGACAGCCTCTTTTGTTTCACTTGAGTTGTACTAGCACTTACATTTTGTCGATGACCGCTTTGAGCTTCGTGGCAAGATCCGCATTCAGCGGAAGTAGTGCCTGATACTGGGCCATCGCTTCAGTCTTCTTATTCAAGTGTACGTAGATCGCACCTGAATTGTAGCGAGCGCGTGAGAATCCGGGGCTTAGCTGCAAGCACTTTCGATAGGCTTCAAGGGCCTTTTCAAAATTTCCGTTCTCGGAATATGCGTTCCCCAGCAGATAAAAGCCATCCGAATAATCAGGATTGTCCTGCGTGAATTTCTCAAGCCCGGGAACAGCCTTATCGATGGCTCGATTCGCTTCTGCCGTCCGGTTCGACTGCTTATATGCTCGGGCGAGGTAGAAATATGTCTCGCCGTCGTTGGGATTTAATCGAAGGGCGCTGTTGCACGCGCTGATAGCCGATTGGTACTGCTCGAGATCATTGTGGGCGCGACATAGGTTCGTGTAACCCATGTATTGCTGCGGAAGGAGCTGGGTCGCGGACTGAGCCGTCTCTACCGCTTCCTTGTTATCCCCATTCAGGCTGTAGTACCAGCTTATGTCGGTGTAAAGATTTCCGTCCTGGGGCCATTTTCTGATCGCCTGGCGCGTGATATCAATCGCCAGCTGGAACTTGCTCTGAGCCCGGTAGATGTCGCCCATCGAACGATAGGTCTGGACGTTTTCAGGGTCGGCGGCCAGCACCTTCTGATAGGCCGCAATAGCTTGGTCAAATTTACGCTGGCGATGTAGAGCATCCGCTAAAAGAATGTTCGATTCTGCGAGAAACTGATTCGGTTTGGAAACCGCCATCGACGCCGCTTCCTCTTGAGCCGTCAGATCGCCGCGTGCCTGTTGGACCCGCGCAATGGCGTAATACAGGGTACCGTCATTCGGAGCACCTAGAAGGGCCTGGCGATAAGCAGCCAATGAATCGTCATAGTTCTTTTTCTGGAATTCGATGTCGCCCACGGCCCGCAGCATCATTTGATTATTCGGCTCGGCCTGCAATCCGCGTTTCGCGTCGGCTAGGGCTGCATCATAATCTTTCGCTTCGTAATGAAGGAACCAGCGAACCTTCGAAACGTCTACGGCAGGGTGTCCCTGCGACTCCGCCAGGTTCAACTCGGTCATTGCCGCCGGATATTCCTTCAGGTAATAGTGTGCATAGCCTTTCCAGAAATGTGCGGCAGCGTTGCGTGGGACGAGCACGACGGCCTCAGCGTATTTCTCAATGGCATTCCTGTAATTCTTCTGATTGAACGCCTTGTTGCCATCTGTGACGAGCTGATTCGACTTCTTGATAGCCTTCTTCGAAGGCTCCTGGCCGAGGGCGGATATCGTAAGTAGGCTCACGGCAAGAACCGCGAGAAGACTGTTTCGTAAGAAGTTCGATCTAAACATTTTTGTAAACCTCATTACTGGAGAATTACCGGACCCTTCTTAGTCGGCTGCGGCCGCGGTGTCTGACTCGGCCTTGGCCTCGGCGTCACAGGCGGTTTCGGGCCCGAAGGTGTCGGACGCGTATCAGGTTCATGGGGACGGTCCGTCGGCGTCGGAACCGGCGTCGGAGTTGGTTCTACCGTCAGACTGTTCGAATTTGAATTGCTATTCGCATCGTCTGTAAAGATAGGGGCCTCTACTGTTGGACTCGGCAACGGAGTTGCCTCCAAAGTCGGCTCGGGCGACGGCGACGGATCCGTCTGAGCTCCGGCGTAATAATTCGTGTAGTAATAGTATCCGCCTCCGCCCAAGCCAAGGATCGCGATAAAGAAAACAAACAGGCCGCCGAGAATAGCTACTATCTTACCAGTCGAACCTTTCTTCTTGGTTTGAGCTGGCGGAGCAGGAGCCGCCACCGCGGCTGCAGCGTATGAATTGTGCTCCTTTTCCGGCTGGCTGTCACCATTGGATGGAATGGATGGTGTATCTCGAACGTGCTCGCCTACTGTTCCGTGGTCCAACGCAACGTAAGGCACCGTATGCTCCGGTGAGTATGGCTCGGCTGGTGCAGACTGATCGTCCAATGCGGCAGGGGTTTCCTGATCAAAACTTGAATAATCGGTCGTTGGTGCAAAATTCTCAACCGGATCGGCCAAGGGCGTCGGAGGCACAAACGGTTCGGGTTCGCTCGTAACCGGAGGAAAGACACCGCCAGTAGATCCGGCTATGAACACTTCGGTTTTTACATCGCTCTGTTTGACGGAATCTCCGGACGTGCCCGAAT
>DAIOWA010000286.1:0-4577 GCA_036758705.1 Pyrinomonadaceae bacterium
GAATATCTTTCGCGCACTTTTTTGTCGAGTTCCTTTTTCTCCTTTCGCTCGGCGAGAGTGTCCGGGATACCGTCATGCGACAGGTAATCGTTGAAGTCTTTGCCTTCCAGATCGATCTCGCGTTCCATCGTGGACAGACCGACTACATATGTGCCCGCGTTCCTGACGTCCAAGTTGAGAAAAGAGGTCGTCTCGTTCTTGGTGAAATTCGCCTCGACCGGTTTCGTCCGACCGCCGTCCGGTGCGACGATGCTCACGTCCCGCAGCCTAGCGTAATTGACCGCCCCTTCGCTCGCCATGAACGTCCCGTTCAGGATGTTTATCGTGACTTTAGAGTTGACCGCGACGAAAAAGCTGTCGAGCTTGAGGAAGAGGTCGTGGGCGAACGTCGGCAAACTCAGTGCGGCTCCCAAAATAAGGGAAACGATGATTTTTCTTTTCATTTATCTCTCCTCGCTATTTGATTTCGAACGTAAGCGTCGCCCATTTTGATTCGTAATTTAATTTCGGATCGGTGATTTTCGACATATTGATGAACTTGGCGTACCACTTGCCGGGGCCGTCGAGCTTGAACTTGATGATGCCCTTCGCGTCGCTCGTCACACCTTTCCCTTCGATCAATTTCCCCGCCGATTCGCGGCCGACCGACACGGGCTGGCCCGCGAGCGGTTTGCCGTCCTTAATGCACAAGATTTCGATAGCGTCGCCGGATCTCAGCTTGTATGGATTCTGCTGCGGGACCATCTCGACCGCGTAACCGAGCACTGTCTTGTAGCTCTCGGTTTGCTTGGCGCCGGCTTGGAAGATCGTCTTGACGTATTTCGAGTATCGATAACGCCCGTCGATCTCGAGTTCCTTGTCGCGCTTTCTTTCCTCCAACACGTGGGGCATCCCTTCGAGAACGAGATATTCATTGAACTGCTCCGCCGGGAGCTGATTCTCGCGCCACATCGTCGAAAGCCCGACGACATAGTTGCCTTGTTCCTTAGGCACAAGATTGAGAAAGGCGGTCGTTTCGTTTTTCGTGAAATCGGCTTCGACCGCGTCCGCCCGGGTGCCCGACGGCGAAACGACGGCGACGTTGGTCAGGCGGGCGAAGCTGACGGCCCCCTCGCTCGACTGGAAAGTTCCGTTAAAAACGCTGATCGAGAGTTTTTCGTTGACCTTGGCGAAGAAAGAGTCGGGTTTCAAGAATAGGTCGTGCGCAAAAAGAGGCAGCACCAGAGCGAGGCACAGCCCGAAGGCCGACAGAGCTTTAAGTTTCATATTCGTGTTTCTCCAGAGATTTTCGGGGCTTCCAAGATACGCAAAACGCAAGCCAAAATCGTATAACGGTTCTTTCCCGTCGCCAACAGTGGTCGGCGGTTCCGGCTCGACCGCCTAGATCTGGAAAAGCGGTGACCGCAATTCAAATCGCGATTCACCGCCTTCCGTTCAGAGCGCAAAATTAACAAACCCGCGATTGAGCAACACTAAATTTCTAGTAGTTGTATGGGTAGCCTTCATTACCGTAATAACGCCCGCGATTGTAGCCCCGCTCGTTTCGCTGATGCCGTTTTACCTGGCGTCTCTCCTGGCGCTGGTGCGCGCGCAGTGCGCGGCTGTTGCCGTAATTTTCACGTTCGTGACGCTGATGATGCTTGAGCTCACGTTTTTCCTGCTTGCGATGGCTCCTGTCCTGTCGCCGGTCCTGACGGTAGTAACCGTTATCGTTGTAATATCCGTCGTAATAACGATCCTGATAAACCTGAGCGTTGGTCTCCTGGGCACCGAAGCCGAAAAGAAGCGCAGCTCCGAAGATAGCTCCCAAGGTCAGATGTTTCGTAAGATTGGATGACAGTTTCATGTTTTTGTACTCCTTCGTAAGATAGTGGCTGCAGCCTAGAATCCGCACTAACCATCACAAAGGGCAACTGTCGTTCCATCCGCCCAATCCATGTATTTCAATAATTAACCAAACACTCTAATGCGGCATCGGAATCATTTAGTGCAGTGCCGCACGTTTCGGTATAAGAATGCCAACACCTCCGTTGGACCGACGCGGGCCGCAGCTTTCACGTAAAGCCTTTTTTCGCCCGGTGCAAACGAATCGTCCCGAACAAGGTGTTATAGCGGCATGTCTCCCCGACGCCGATCAACCCGGCATCCGCAACCATCGTCGGCAGTCGCCCCTCGAAATTGTCGGCCGTCGTCTCCGAACCGTCGAGCATCACGATGAACCGCGAACCCAACTTCATCAGCAGATTAGCCGGTCTGCCCCAATCGGCAATATGCAGTTCGCCGTCTTCTTTCAGAACTCGCGCGACCTCGCTCAATGTCCTTCTTTTGTTGTCGTCGGACAGATGATGAAAAAATAGGCTCGATACGACTCGATCGAACGAACCGTCCGCGTAGGGCAAGCTGAACGACATCCCCTTATCGAACCGAATTGCCGCATTGCGGGCTTGGGCTTTATTTCTCGCGATGCCGAGGATTTTCGGATCGCCGTCGATCCCGATGACCTCCGCTCCCGGTTCCCTCTGTTTCAACATAAGCGTCAGGGTCCCTGTCCCGCACGCCAGATCCAAAATCCGATGATCCGGCTTCATCCCTGTTTGCTCGACGAGAGCATTCTTGAAGAGCGTCTCCCGCGTCGTCCAGCCGACGACCGTGTCGTAGAGAGGCGTCAGGACATGGTATGCCAACGCGGGTATATATTCTTGCCGGTTTTCAGGACTTCTTTCCATTTTCATGGGTACGCGATTGCGTGAACTGAAATCCCAACCGTGAATGCGACAACAGCCGGGTCATTCCAAGCAACCGCAATCGCCGTGCCGCGCAACCGCCTGTTTTCTGCCCGCAAACTGAGAAGTGGACGGGGTTCGTAAATTATTCTTCGTCGGTTTTCAGACAAGGCTGTTCGATATGAGACAGTTGCCTGATGAATCGAGGATTGCCGTTGGGCAGCCAGTATGAGTGGTTGGTTTGGAGAACGGACTGAATCGAAACCGCCGGAGACCACCTGCCCGCTTGCAGGACGACGTTTCCTCACGGTAAAAACTCAGATGCACTGGTAGGTCTTTTATCGTTGCACAATTCCTGATCTCGGCGTCCTGGACATTTGGTTTGTCACACATCGCGATCCCCGTGCTCTATTTGCTTTCCAGAAGTTTCGTCATTTGTTCGATTTCCTTTTCCTGTGACACCACGATCCCATTGGGCCCAAAGCAAAGGTCCTTGATCTGCGGATCGCTTATGACAGCTTCCTTGCACATCAGGAGCGCTCCGGAGTGGTGCGGGATCATGGATCGCAGGAACTGTTTGTCGCCAACCAGCGTCTGGTCTCGGATGCCGATGAACGCAATCACGAAGATGAGCACGGACGAGGCGTAGATAATGACGTTCAGGGTCCTGTTCTGGTACATCATTCCCATAAACAACAGCATCAGCGCGCCCATCGGAGCCCACATCATCAGGGCCATATAGAAGAAGTTGATGTTCTGGACGAATTCACCCCACCGGTAGATCATCGCAAACATCACGAGGTACATGATGGCCAGGTTGATCGCCATGTTGGTCGCCAGCATGTAGTAGTGCTTGCGCATCATTCCCGGGCCCATCTTGCTCGAGCTCGTTTCATGTTCTTTCTGCTGCATATCTACTCCTTAACAATTGAAAACGTAGTAGTAATGTTCAGATTAACCATAGGAGGGGCGGCCGGCGGCCCAAAAGGTTTATCGGAACCGCCGGCTGAATAGATGACACGGACACGGTCGATGCAGCTGCTCGTCGCACGTCGTGCATAGCTGAACGTCAATCTTGTAGCAATGCGATGACTTCGGCCCGCCTCCGCTTTATGGCAGCGATACTCACTAGCCGCGCGTACAGATTCCGTACCATTGACATAGCCACGTCCGCATTTGTTCTATCTCTGCTGCCTGCGACGTAATGATGTTTTCGCAAAGTTCTCGCAACTGTCCGTGATACACACGGTCAACACATTTTGACGCTTCCCTGATGGCTTTCAGGTGGTGTTTGATCATCATTTCCATGAACTCGATTTCGAATTCCGCCCCGGACATCTGCGCCATTTTCTCCATCATCCGCATTTCGCCCGGTTTCATCTGCGGGGAGTAGCTGATCCCGTACCATTCCAGAAGCCAAGACTGCATTTCTGTAATTTCCTGCTGCTGGGCGGAGATGATTTCTTGGCAGAGTGTCCGTAATTCGTCATGCACCGCTTTTTCGAGACACATCTCGGACATCATGATCGCCATCGCATGGTGGTCGATCATGTCCTGCATAAAGTCGATCTCGTACCGCGCCGTCCCTCTGTTCGGTGCCGAACCGGCTTCCTGCGTTTGCGCGGTTGCGCTAATGACAGTCCCGATAACGAGCGCGAAAGCAAAAATAACGCTCGCCATCATCTTGTGACCTTCCCTATTTCGTAAATTCAATATTCTTTTTCTATTCAACATTCTTCCTCCCGGTAATCTATCGGATCTACCTATTGCGGCGGTCCGGTGGTCGGGATTCGCTCCTCCCGCCGAACCGCCGCAAGTTCAAGCTACATCGACGCAGACGCGGACGTGCCCGAA
>DAIOWA010000287.1:0-4574 GCA_036758705.1 Pyrinomonadaceae bacterium
TTCCCTACAAAAAGGCACCGCTCGATGTTGAGTTCGGTGCCTGGCTTTGAACTAGTTCCGTACGCTTAGTTCTTAACTACGCGGTCGCGGGTTTTCGCGGCCTTTTCCTTGTCATATTGGATCACGACCGGCTTGAAATTGACCGGTTTGCTTTGCGTCGTTTTCTGAATGAGTTTCTTCGGCTCATCCGCCCGCTTCGCCGCCGAACCGGCGATGATCACGTCGCGCGACCCGGTCGAATCCATCGCCGCGTCGTCATCGTCTTCCTCATCGTCAGCCGAAGCAAGCGTCTCGGAATTCGAAGGCGATGTCGGATGCAGATTCTTCAGGGCGATATACTTATCGTTGTTTCGCCTCAGCCGCGCCGCCAAAGCCCGATACACGTTACCGGCAACCGCCGCAGCATATTTGCCGCGTTCCGATTCGCCGCGAGTGATCACAACCACCGAATACTGCGGATCTTCGACCGGTGCGACCGATGCGAACAGGCCGATCCACGATCCCTTGAAGATGCACGAACCGGTCTTTCCGGCAACGCCCATTCCCGGGTCGATGCCCCGATGTGCAGTGCCATATTCAGCCGCGCCGATCATTCCGGGTATCACACCCTGGACCGTTCGATATGGAACGTTGATCTCGCCGTGAAACTTCGGCTTGAAAGCAGCCTTCTGCTGGCTCGGCCTCACGATCTGCGGGACGACCTTTTTGCCGTCGTTCGCGATCGCCGAAACCATCACCGCGAGCTGCAGCGGCGTGACCTCGAAATCGTCTCCGTGTGAATAGATACGCGGGTTTCGGTTGCCGTATGGAAGCTTACCGGGCGTCTCGCCCTCGGCGTTGATCCCAGTCCGTTCGCCCAGCCCAAGCTTTTTGGCATAGACGTTCATCTTCTCGTTGCCGAAATTAACGCCCGTACGTTGGAAGTAAGCGTTGTTCGACCGAGCGATCGCGCCGTCGAGGTCGAGCCCCGAGGTTGAGGTCCCGATGCCGCCATCCTCATTGATCACGCCTTCGCTGATGCCGCCGACCGCCGTTACAAGCTTGATCGTCGAACACGGCTTAAAGCTGTTCTTGATCGCCCAGTCCTGATTTACCATCGTGACGACCTTGCCGGTCTTGGCTTCCATCACAACGACCGTTCCGGCACGGCTGCCGAGAGCATCCACAGCGGCCTTGCGAACCGCGAGATCTTCGCCCTCGGTATTGTCCCTAATAATGTTTTCGGCGGTCTGATTCTTGAGTCCGCGCTCGAAGGCAAGCTTGCGTTCACGTGCGATTCTTATCGCCTCCTGCCGCCGACGCTCTGCCGCGATCGCAGCCTGGCGGCGTTTCTCTTCGGCCGCCCTTCGAGCCGCCTCAGCCCGCTTCTCCTTCGCCGTCATTTTCTTGTCGGGCTTGGAGTTACGATCTTTTTTGGCAGTTTGCTTTGAGTTTTTGGCGTTCCTGGCGTCCCGAGCGGCCTCGCGCTTCGATTTGGCGGTAGTTTTCTTCGGGTCAGCCTTGGTAGACTTCCTGGCTGCGGTTTCTTTTCTGCTTGATTTCTTGGCATCCCTTGAGGATGCAGGCGTCTTCTTAGCAACGGTCTTTGCTGCGGTCTTTTTTGCGGGCGTTGCGGCGGCTTTCTTCTTGGTCTGAGCTTGGGTGCCGATCGTTAGTAGGAGGACTGCGACAAGTGCGGTGATACACGTTCTCGCAAAACGCGTGACGGGCAGGATAAACTTCATTCTTTACCTCAGGCTTTGGACTAGATTTTCGAGTGAACGAGGAGACCTCATCGAGCGGCTGCGGCGAACTGACTACGGACCGCTCGGCTTTTTACAAAAGCTAAACGCGAATATAACATTGAGTAACCTTAAGCGCAAGCTTAACTTATCCGACCTATAAAGTTTTCTTAATAATGGAGTTTTTCGGAACATTTCGGGGCAGATTATTGCTGATCTTCGCCTTTCTCATTCTGGCCACGCTCGGCGTTCAGTATTACCTGAACCTCTATATGCAGAACGAGAACAACGTCAGGCGGGAAATGCACGATAACGCTCTGCTGGCCGGACTGCGGCTCGGCGTCAGCGGCATAACCTCAGGCGATTATATGACAGATATGATCGCCGAGCCGGGCCAGACGTTTCTCGATCAGAGTAGTCGGGACCGCATCAGCGACGTGATCATCGTTAACAATCTATGGCAGGTAACAGACAGCTTAGACTCTGACCGCCTGCCGACTCAGGCCGCCGACGGGACGCCGCAATACAAAAAACTCTCGGACCTTACCGACCTGCCGCCACTGACGAAAGGGACAACGCTCGGCGCTGACCTTGGCAACTTTCCGAACTCTCCCGCGGACGAAAGCAAGTCACGCGACGAGGAAGCTCACGCGATCCCTGTGCAGACAAGCGACGGACGTTACTACGTAATGGTCCTGCTCAAGAATGAAAAGGACGCCGCGATGCGTGCGGCTCAGCCGCTGCTGGCAACACTTGGGATACTGCTTATTTCGACGCTCGTGACCATCGTGCTCGTGTGGAGGTTTACGCGGCCGATCGCGAATCTCTCGCTCGCGGCCCGTGAGGTCGCAGCCGGGAATCTTTCGGTCCGCGTTCCCGAACGCGACAGCCATGATGAGATGGGTCAGCTCGCGCGCAATTTTAACGAAATGACGGGCGAGCTTGAGAAAACACGTGAGCTTGAAGGTCAACTCCAGCAGGCCGAGAAAAGCGCTGTGATCGGCCGCCTCGGATCTGCGATCGCACACGAGATCCGCAATCCGCTGAATTACATCAATCTAACGCTCGATCACCTTCGGTCGAAGTTTGCTCCGGCCGAGGGCGAAGACCGCGCAAAGTTCATCAAGCTTACCTCGCAGCTGAAGGATGAGGTCGCCAGGATCAACGCTCAGATCACTGACTTTTTGAATTACTCACGCCCGGCGAATGTTAACCTGCGGCCGGTGGATGCCCGACAAATTATCGAAGATTCTCTCCGCATCGTCGAAGCTCAGGCAGCCGAGAACGACATCAAGATCGCCGTGGTCGAACACGAGGACGTCCCGCAGATAATGGGCGACCCCGAATTCCTTCGTTCCGTTTTCAACAATCTATTCATCAATGGGGTCCAGGCGATGGGCGGCGACGGCGGAAATCTGGCGGTGAAGATCCAGCCGGAGGACGGATTCGTAAACATCGAAATATCCGACACCGGCGTCGGCATCCCGGCAGAGAATCTGACCAAGGTTTTCGAACCCTATTTCTCTACAAAAGAAACAGGCACCGGATTAGGCCTCGCCATCGTCCAAAAGATCGTCGATCTCCACAACGGTACGATCGACGTAGAATCGACCGAAGGCGAAGGCACGAAGTTTACGGTACGATTACCCAAAACGTTGACATCAGCGTGATATGATAGAGCCGAGGTTTGAGTATGACTGAGACGTTTGAGGCCGTGTTCGACGGCGCGGTATTCCGCCCAAAGGGACAGGTAAAGCTGAAGCCTAATACACGTGTACATATTACGGTTGAGGCCGATGAACCTAACGGATCCGGCGGTGTCGACGAGGCACGTCCAGATTACTCCAAACCGGGGTCATTTCTGCGCCTTGGGAGATCCTCGAAACTTACCGGGCCGACCGATATGTCTACTCGTTTGGATGAGTACCTCTATCAGGGAGCGACACTGGACGACGGATCGAAATTGAACGATGTCGAATGATATTTTTCTTGACACGTCATATGTCATCGCCCTCTACATCCAGTCCGATCAATACCATGATACGGCAGTAGCCCTCTCGGAACGCTTGGAACATGATCGGTGTAAGATCGTCACTACGATCCCTGTCATTTTTGAGATTGGCGGCGCATTCGCCAGCGTTCGGTTCCGAAAAAAAGGCGGCGAGTTGCTCGATACGCTATCCCAAGACCCGCTCGTCGAAACCGTGCCAATAACCGATTCCGTTTACGCTGAGGCCGTCGCTCTTTTCAACTCCAGAAAGGATAAGAATTGGAGTCTGACCGACTGTTTCTCATTTGTCGTAATGAATGAGCGCGGCCTGACCGAGGCTTTAACCGCCGACATTCATTCAAACAAGCAGGATTTCGTCGCTTGCTGATCGATAACGACTAACCTCTTCCCCATTAACTTATGGCAAGAAAATCGATACTCGTCGTTGATGACGAGAAGAACCAACGGGAAATACTTGAAACGATCCTCTCGGGCGAGGGTTATGACGTAACGACGGCGAGTTCCGGCGAGGCGGCGATGAAATTCGTCCAGTCGCGGCGGTTCGACCTCGTGCTGACGGATCTGAAGATGACCGGAATGTCCGGGCTCGACCTGCTCAAGGAACTCACGAACTTCGACAAGTCGATCATCGTCATCCTGCTGACGGCACACGGCTCGGTGGATTCAGCCGTCGATTCCCTGCGGCTCGGCGCGTTCGACTATCTGCAGAAGCCGTACGACAGCGAGAAGCTGCTCGAGACCATCTCGCGGGCGCTCAACAAACTCTCCGCGCTCGACACCGAGATCGTGTCCGTCTCGCCGGAAATGGACAAGGTTAAGAAGCTGATCCTGAAGATAGCGAA
>DAIOWA010000288.1:0-4557 GCA_036758705.1 Pyrinomonadaceae bacterium
AACACTGGCGGTTTTGGTTGCGTTTGGACTGCTGTTGTGGCGAGGAACGCGTGCGGCGATGAGGGCTCCGGATCGTTTCGGAATGCTGCTTGGAATAGGCCTTATCACAGGCATAATCGTTCAAGCCCTGTTCAACATCAGTGTCGTCATCTCGCTCCTGCCGGCGAAAGGGATACCGCTGCCTTTCATTTCGTACGGCGGATCATCGGTTCTGGTGACGATGGCCGCGGTGGGAATTTTGCTGAATATTTCGCGTCAAGGAGGCGAGGTGCGGCGCGAGTCGGCGGCTGAGCCGGTACATCGCAAGAAGGGGCGAAAAGCGTAGATCAGACTTTCCAGTCTGATCTGGATGCCGCGAGAGATCTGGTTATTTACACGACAGGCTGGAAAGCCTGTCGCACAGTGAGATGAAGGTTTTGATCGCAGCCGGCGGAACCGGCGGACATATTTATCCCGGCATCGCAGTCGCAAAGGAGATATTGCGGCGCGATGAGACGTCGGAAGTATTGTTTGTCGGGACGGCCCGCGGACTCGAGACGAAGATCGTTCCGGACAATGGTTTCCAGTTGTCGCTGATCCATAGCGCGGGCCTGAAGAATGTCGGTTTAGCGGGAAAGATCAAAGGGCTGTCCGTGCTGCCCAAGAGCTTTCTCGAAGCTCGCCAGATCATCCGACAGTTTCGGCCGCATGTGGTCGTTGGTGCCGGCGGATACGTATCGGGCCCGGTGCTGCTGATGGCGGCGATCATGGGTGTGCCGACGCTTGTGATGGATTCCAATGCGCTGCCGGGATTTACGAATCGGCAGCTTGCAAGATTTGTCGATCGGGCGGCGCTGACATTTGAAGAGTCGCTGAAGTTTTTTGGCAAGAAAGGCATCGTTACCGGCAATCCCGTGCGGCGTGAATTCTTTGACGTGCCGCGAAAAGTCAGGTCGGATCTTTTTCATATCTTGATCTTTGGCGGATCGCAGGGTGCACGAGCGATCAATAATGCGATGGCGGAGGCGTTGCCGCATCTCGCTGAGTTTGAAGGGAAGCTGACCGTCACTCATCAGACCGGCGAGGCGGATCTCGACAGGATCAAGGCTGCGTACGCCGAATCGAAGTTCGCCGGTTCCGATGTGAGGCCGTTCATCTCGGATATGTTCAGTGAGTTTGGCAAGGCTGATCTGGTGATATGCCGTGCAGGAGCGACCACGTGCGCCGAACTCGCCGCCGCTGGCAAGGCCTCGATAATGGTCCCGCTGCCGACCGCGGCCGACGACCATCAGCGGAAGAATGCCGAGGCTCTTGAAAGTGTCGGTGCCGCGAAGATGATCCTGCAGGCCGATATTTCGGGTGAGAGATTAGCGTCCGAGATCGCCAAACTCATCGAATCGCCCGACACGATCACGTCGATGGAAACGGCGGCGAAGGAGATCGGACGCGAAGACGCGGCTGAGAAAACAGCGGACATTATTGAGGAACTGAAAGCGAGTGTTTGAGGAGATTTTTTTAACGCAAAGTCGCGAAGGTGCAAAGGCGCAAAGGTTGGAACTGGTAGTTGATAGGTTTCGATGACAGAGAACGAGAGCAGCAAGGTGATTGTGGATGCGGCGATCGAAGTGCATAAGTCGCTGGGTGGTCCAGGATTAATCGAGAGTGTCTATGAAGAATCGCTTGCTTGGAAGCTAGTTGATCGCGGTCTGTACGTTAAGCGTCAGGTTGAAGTTCCGATCAACTATAAAGGCAACCTGCTTGCAACCCCCCTGCGGCTCGATCTGCTCGTGAATGATCTGGTGATTGTCGAGGTAAAGTCGGTCGCAGTTTACAACAGGATCTTCGAAGCCAATTGCTGACATATCTTCGATTGACGGGCTTAAGACTCGGTCTTGTTATTAACTTTGGTGATAGTCGGGTTGGAAACGGAATCCACAGGGTTGTAAATGGATTGAGATAAAGATGAAGAGTCATTCAGAAAAACCTTTGCGTCTTCGCGGCTTGGCGACTTTGCGTTAAAAGAGAAATTTTGATGTTTAGACACGTAAAGAGAATTCATTTTATAGGCATCGGCGGTATCGG
Organism: Pyrinomonadaceae bacterium; assembly: GCA_036758705.1. GTDB lineage: Bacteria > Acidobacteriota > Blastocatellia > Pyrinomonadales > Pyrinomonadaceae > OLB17. Next base: position 2,062 of record DAIOWA010000288.1, read on the forward strand.
GATGAGCGGTATTGCGGAGGTGCTTGCGAATTTGGGGTTCGAGGTTTCGGGGTCGGATATCAAGAAATCGAAGAACACGGATCGTTTGGAAGTAGAAGGCGTAAAGATCTTTGAAGGGCATGCGGCGGAGAACGTTGGCGATGCTCAGGTCGTGGTCTATTCGTCGGCGGTTCGACCTGACAATCCGGAGATGGTCATTGCCCGCGAGAGCGGGATCCCGGTCATTCCGCGAGCGGAGATGCTGGCTGAGTTGATGGTGCTAAAGCCGTATGCGGTTGCGGTTTCGGGCACGCACGGAAAGACATCCACAACTTCGATGGTGGCGACGGTGCTCGGTCACGCGGGTGTCGATCCGACGACGGTTGTTGGCGGTGTTGTGGAATCATTAGGCTCGAACGCGAAGGTTGGTAAATCGGAATGGTTCGTTACTGAAGCAGATGAGAGCGACCGTTCGTTCCTGATGCTGTATCCGACGATAGCGGTCGTCACGAACATCGACAAGGAGCACATGGAATCGTACAAGGGCATGGACGACGTCGTTCAATGCTTCACCGATTTTGTGAACAAGGTGCCGTTCTTTGGTGCAGCGGTCATTTGTCTGGATGATCCGAATGTGCAGTTGATCATCCCGAACATCAAACGCCGCCGCGTGAGCTACGGACTGACCGCTCAGGCTGATATTTCGGCACACGACATAAGTTACAGCGGTGCGTTCGGATCGACATTTACGGTATGGAAGGGGACGGAAGTGCTTGGGAAGATCGACCTTCCGGTGCCGGGCAAGCACAACGTGTATAACGCACTCGCCGCGACTGCGGTCGCACTTGAACTCGACGTTCCGTTTGCGACGATCGCGGAAGCATTTGCAACTTTCAAGAACGCGAATCGCCGATTCCAATTCAAGGGCGAGGCCCGCGGTATTTCGGTGATAGACGATTATGGCCATCACCCGACTGAGATTTTGGCCACGCTTGCCGCGGCGAAAAATGGTTCGGCCGGTCGGCGTACCGTCGTGGTATTCCAGCCGCATCGGTATTCGAGAACGCTCGAGTTGTTCGACGAATTTGCCCTAGCGTTCAATAACGCCGACGTGCTGTTCGTGCTGGATATCTACGCTGCGAGTGAGCACCCGATCGAGGGGATTTCGGCGGAGGTATTGACCGACAATATTCGCAAGTACGGCCACAAGAATGCGACGTATATTGGTGACATCGAGACTGCCGCGGAGAAAGTGATACCTGAACTGCAAGATGGCGATCTGCTGATCACGCTCGGTGCAGGAACGGTCACGCGATTGTCGGATGAGTTTGTGGAGAAGTTGAAGTAGCTCGGATTCGCTCGTTTTTCTTTTTCATCTTGTTCTGTTATGGCTTTTTTGAACCACTGAACAAGAAGACGAGGAAGAACAAGACGTGGAAAAAGCGACTATTTGAGATGTGAGATCTGAAATGACTGAGATCTAAGAATGGCGAAGAAGATAAGAAAACAAGGGACACGCGTAAAGCACACGACGCGGAAGACGACGGCTGCGAAGGTTTCGACTGGCGTTAGCATTTTCGACCGGCTTGGCGGCGGCATTGTGCCGATCGTTTTGTCCGTCGCGATCCTGGCGTGCTTGGTGGTCGTGTACCTTCTAACCTATGAAACGATCGCCGCCTCGAACTTTTTTCGGCTAAAGAATGTAAAGGTTACCGGTACCGATCGCGCGTCGGCGAGCGATATTGAAAAGATCGTTACGTCGAACGCCGAGAAGCCTGGAGTTTGGAATGCGGACATACTCGCGATCAAGCAGAAGATCGAGAACGTTACCTTCGTAAAAACCGCGGCGGTTTCGAGGAGATTGCCGAGCGGATTGAACGTCACGGTGACTGAACGAGTACCTGTGGCGATCGTGCGGCTCGGCGGCGGAGATTTTCTTGCTGACGGCGAAGGCGTGATCCTTGCCCCGGCGAAGTCAGACGAGAAGCAGATCCCGTTCACGATGCTCGGTTGGAATGAAGAGAAAAGCGAGAAGGCTGCAAAGGAAAACAGCGAGCGGCTGAAGATGTATCAAAAGATGCTGGCGGAGTGGAAAGATTACGATCTTGCGAAACGCGTGAAGCAGGTCGATATTTCGGACCTTCGCGAGCCGAAGGCCACGCTTGAGGATTCAGGGATGCCGGTCACGATAATGCTGAGCCGCGACAATTTCGGCAAGCAACTGGCCGACGGGATTAAGGCGATCGTCGGTAAGGGGACGATGTTCGAGGGTGTAAATCTGGTGGGGCAGAATTTGGTGCTGGTTCCGAGGAAGCAAGCAAACTAATACGAGTATGAATCGCGAAATCCATTCGATCGGCTTAGATATCGGCAGCAGCCATGTTCGATGTGTGATCGGCGAGGCGGCCGAGCACGGGCGGATGAACATTGTCGGCTACGGTGAAGCGGAATCGCGCGGATTACGTCGCGGCATCGTGACGAGCGCCGAGGCGGTGAGCGAGTCCATTCGGCGTGCGG
>DAIOWA010000289.1:0-4555 GCA_036758705.1 Pyrinomonadaceae bacterium
CAAAGTACGTTGGGAAGGTGATCTTGAGGACATGAGGCTGGATAAATGATCCTTGTCGATTCAAGTGTCTGGATAGATTACTTCAATGGCGAGGACCTTCCGCACACCCGAAAGGTAAATGAGATACTTGGTTTTCAAGAGATCGTCGTTACCGAGTTGGTGATGACTGAGGTTCTTCAGGGATTCAGGGTTAAGAAAGACTTTGAAGATACATTGGAGGTCCTAGACGCCTTTCGGTTCGAGCCAACGGGTGGACGCGATGTTGTAGTTCAGGCAGCACGCAATTTCGTTTATTTAAGGTCAATCGGATTCACGGTTCGAAAGACAATCGATACTTTGATCGCCACGAGTTGTATCCTGAACGGATTTCACTTGCTTCATAATGACCGCGATTTCATTCCCTTTGAAGAGCATCTTGGACTTCGAACAGTAAAATACTAATTAATGTCTGCACCGAATATTGAAACTATCGTCTCTCTTTCTAAACGCCGCGGGTTTGTTTATCCTGCTTCGGACATCTATGGCGGGCTGGGTTCGTCGTGGGATTACGGTCCACTCGGTGTGGAACTGGCGAACAACATCAAGGATAGTTGGTGGCGGTGGGTGGTTTATGAGCGGGACGATATCGAAGGGCTTGATTCGGCGATCATTCAGAACCGGCTTGTGTGGAAGTATTCGGGACACGAGGCGACATTCAGCGATCCGCTGGTGGATTGCCGCGACTGTAACGCTCGGCTACGGCTGGACAAACTGGATGTCGATCCGGCTGACGGAAAGGCGATGTGTTCGAGTTGCGGTTCGAAGAATCTTACCGATCCGAAGGACTTTAATCTGATGTTTCGCACGACGGTTGGAGCAGCGTCAGCGGATGACGATCCGAGTGCTCTCGCATATCTCAGACCCGAAACGGCGCAAGGCATCTTTACGAACTTCAAGAATGTTCTCGATACGTCCCGCCGCAAGCTTCCGTTCGGTATTGCGCAGATCGGCAAGGCGTTTCGCAATGAGGTGACGCCGGGCAACTTCATCTTCCGCACCCGAGAGTTCGAGCAAATGGAGATCGAGTATTTTTGCCGGCCGGAAGATGCTCCGCGGGTGCATCAGGAATGGCTCGACGGTTTTCATGAGTGGATCCGTTCGCTTGGCATTTCGGACGCTAATATCAAAGATTACGAGCAGACGAAGGACGAACTTGCCCATTATTCTCAGCGGACGGTCGATCTACTTTATCGATTCTTCCCGGAACGCGAGGATGAGTCGAAACAGTGGGACGAGCTGATGGGAATCGCGAACCGGACGGATTATGACCTTCGCGTGCATTCGAAGAAGCCAGAGGACACGGAAGGGAAACGGATCAATCCCGATTCGACGGAAGATCTCTCGTACTTCGACCCGCAGACGAACGAGCGGTTCTATCCGTACATCATCGAGCCCTCGACCGGTGTGAATCGCACGCTGCTTGCGGTGATGATGGATGCGTACGAAGAACGCACGAACGATAAGGGCGAGGTTCGCGTCATCCTGAAGCTAAAGCCAGAGCTGGCACCGATCAAGGTCGCGGTACTTCCGCTCGCGAAGAACAAGCCGGAGATAGTTGAGATGGCGCGGAAGATCAAGAAGGATCTGCAGCCGTCGATGCGTGCGGTCTACGACGACACCGGCGGCATCGGCAAACTCTACGCCCGCCAAGACGAGATCGGCACGCCGTTCTGCGTTACCGTCGACCACGAATCGCTGGAAGATAACGCGGTCACAGTCCGCGATCGGGATACGTGGGGACAAGAGCGAGTTAGCGTTGAGGGGCTCGAAAGTTATCTCGCTCAGCGATTGAAGTAAGTTACAAACAGGATGCACAGGATAAATAGGATGGAAGCCCTGTCCTCTTTATCCTGTTCGGTTTTTGGTGATGACCTATCCCGATCACATTGTTCAACTAGCTGAGAGCCTTCGTAAAGCCGGCGGGCGGGCGATGCTTGTCGGCGGATGCGTGCGCGATGAGGTGATGGGGATCGCTCCGAAGGATTGGGACCTTGAGATATATGGGGTTGAGCCGGAGCGGTTAAGGCTGCTCCTCGAAGAATTTGCGGACAAGAATGTCCGCGTTCCGCTAAACGTCGCTGGCGAGGCGTTTACGGTTTATAAGATCGGCAGCGACCTCGACGTCGCATTGCCGCGTCGGGAGCGGAAAGTCGGCCCTGGACATAAAGGATTTGTCGTCGAAGGCGATCCGGACATGTCGTTCGAAGAGGCATGCTCGCGGAGAGATTTTACCGTCAACGCGATCGTGAAGGATCCGCTTACGGGCGAGATCGTAGATCCGTTCAATGGCCGCGATGACATCGACCGGAAGATCCTGCGGCATGTTTCAAATGACAGCTTCGCGGAAGACAGTCTAAGAGTCTTGAGAGCGGCGCAGTTTGCCGGACGATTGGAGTTCGATATAGCCCCTGAAACAGTCAAGCTTTGTAAGTCGATCGATGTTACTGATCTTCCCAAGGAACGCATTTGGGGTGAGCTTGAAAAGCTTCTCTTACAGGCGAATCAGCCCTCGATCGGGCTGAAATGGCTGTACGCTCTCGGTGTTATCGATCAACTGTTTCCCGAGCTCGCATCTCTTGTTGGTGTTCCGCAGGAACCGGAGTGGCACCCGGAAGGTGATGTAGATGTGCATACGATGATGGTTGCGGACGAGGCGCGGAAGTTGATCGACGATCTCGACTATCCGCGAAAAGTAGCGGTGATGCTAGGGGCAGTTTGTCACGATCTCGGAAAACCGCCGACCACCGAATTCATCGATGGCCGTACGCGTTCGCTTGGTCACGACGAAGCCGGCGTCGAGCCGACGATAACTTTCCTTGACCGACTTGGCATTCACACAATGCACGGTTTCGACGTTCGCGAGCAGGTCATTCAGCTTGTTCGCTATCACTTAAAGCCGGGGATGTATTACAAGTCCAAGACTCCGGTTGGAGATGGTGCGTTTCGGCGACTCGCTCGAAAGGTCGAACCTGATCTTCTTTATCGAGTTGCGAAGGCGGATTCGCTTGGCCGTTATCCGGATTGGGATCGCAGCAAGATGGTGTTCGGATCGGAAGCGCAGGAATGGTTTATCGAGCGGGTCAGGGAACTGCAGGTCGAGAAAAAGGCTCCTGAACCGATCCTGATGGGACGCCATCTCATCGAGCTTGGCCTAACACCGGGCAGGGAATTCAAACGGATACTTGACGCGGTTTATGAACGGCAACTCGACGGCGAGATCACCGATCTGGAACTCGCCCTCGATGCTGCCAGGCAATTACTGGGTAGCGAGAGCTAATTGCCGGGCAGTGTCTTTATTTACCTGCTTGTGCAGCAGCGTAGCGACCACAATGGCCGCGAAGATCATAGAGATGCTCACGTAGCCCGTTACCTCATAGTGTGCCAGCGTATTGTCTGGCAGCTTTACGACGATCAGCCCCGCAAGGATAGATGCGAATCCAACAAACAACTGCTGAACCGACGAGTTAAAGCTCATGAAACTGCCCCGACGTTCAGTCGGCACGACGTTGCTTATCATTGCCTGGGCTGGGATGAACCGCCCCGCCGATACCACGAACCAAAGCCCCGTTATGCACAGAACGAGGTAGAACGGTATGTTTGGAAGATTTGTTATAAGCGCGATCAGCGGAATGCTTGCAAGGATCAGCGCGACAAATACATTGTACTTGCCGACCTTGTCCGCTATGCGGCCGATCATCGGCGAGGTGAAGATCGTCAGCGTTCCTCCAACCATGTAGATCAAGGGCGTCTGCGTTTTTGAGAATCCCATATTGAATTCCATAAACGGATTGATGAACGGGATGATCATAAAATGTCCCATCATCATAAATGCCGTAAGGCCGAGCGCGTAGATCTGGCTGCTGTTTCGAAAGATGTCGGAGACCAGTTCGACCGGGCCCGGTTTGTGCTCAGCTTGCGCGTGAAGATGCTTGTCCATCTTCGGGAGAAACCTGATCAAAAACGGAACGAGTAGTAGGCCAAGAATGACTACAAAGAAAAACGGAGCGTGCCAATTGAATAGGTTTGCGATATAGAGTCCGAACGGTACGCCGAAAACAGACGCGGCTGAAAATGCCGCCATGATCATACCCATCGCTGCACCTCGACGCTCATACGGGATCAGGTCCGCGACGATCGATAAAACCTGTGCTCCGATCAAACCGCCGAAAAGTCCGGCGACGATGCGCGAAGTCAGAAGTACTTCGAAGGCGGGCGACAGAGCGCAGCATAGAGTGCCGATCAGAAAACCGGCGTACGCAAAGAGCAGGACCCGCTTACGGTCGAATCTGTCCACGAAGAAAGCCGCGAGAAAACCGGAGATCCCGGCACTGAATGTATAGGCGGCTACCAACCATGAAAACTGCTGCGACGTGATGTCGAAATATGGCATTAGATAATTTCCCAGCGGCATCATGATCATGAAATCCATGATGTGGGTGAAATTTAATATCGTCAGCAGCAGTAAGATGATCCGTTCCTTTCGTTCCATAAACCGTTCAGGCCCAAGGCCAACGTT
>DAIOWA010000290.1:0-4552 GCA_036758705.1 Pyrinomonadaceae bacterium
CTTCAACATTATTTTCGAAGACTGCTTTAAGAAGTAGAGCGGAAAGGAACTGGCCGCTGTGATAATTGATCTTGGCCGTAAGGGATAGACCGAGACCTTTTATGTAAATAGCCTTCGCTGCTTGTTGTTGACCCGTGAGATCAAGCAAGCCGCCTAACTCGAGATGGGCAATTCTGTTTCTCTGTTCGAATTCTCCCCGCGACGTTTTTCAACCAAATTCTCGGCATAGTTCAAGGCATTGGCATAATAAAACTTCGCTGTCCAAGCCAGACTTAGAAATCGAAGTGCGTCGTAATAAATCGCCGTGTGCCCATTTGACGAAGATTCCTTCTCGGCCTGTTCGAGCCAAACGATCGCCGCAAAATCGTGACCCGCCGCATACAATGTACGACCCACTTCTAACTGAAACCCCGCACGCGTTGCTGAATCATTGGGCGCACCTGCGAGTCCCTGACGCAATATTTCGTACGTTGCCTGATAATTACGTTTAGCGCGAAGTACGGAGGCTTTACAGAACAGAAGGGAAGCAAATGTTTCGGGAGACTGTGATCTTAGTTTCGGGTCGATTACCAATGAGTCTACCAATTGTGTTGCAGCATCATATCTTCCATGTTGGATAAATGTCCTGCATGTAGGAATAGCCACTTTGGAAGCATCTACGATGCGTCCAGCCTTTGATAGCTTTATGATTTCTCCTGGACCGATAGAACTAATCTGGTCAAAGTAGCCTTTCGAATATAGCGTAGGTATTCTCTGTTGTTCGTTTTGACTTAGAGATGCGACCGACATGAGAACTAGAGTGATAACGACAGAAATTGACCGGTTCACTCTAGCCCTCATGTTCCCATAATTTTGCATGAAACTCCCAATTCGACCCTGGCCGGCAGTCCCCGTTTCCATAACCATCTGCCTCATTGTTCGGACGACAATTCTGACAACTTCGCAACGGGCAGCTGTCTCCGCCGCCAAACATTGAGAGAGCCTGTTCGACAACGAGCGAAAGTAAGCCCGGGACCACAGCGGTCAAGGGGTCACAAATAGAAACGCGAAAATTAGAAAACGCTTTATTGCAAAAACCGATAAATACCTTCCCATTATCCTGATACGTACGATTCGTTTCATTTCTCAACCTCTAGAACTTCCGCAGCGGGCGCTTCGTGCGGCCCGAATATTTTCGCCTGCCCGAGGGGCGGCCATTTGTCTTTCCCTGAAATTGTGCGACCGGCCATTCGATCGCGCTCGAAGGTTCGGCCTTCATACAAAGTCCGCAAACCCGTTCCTTCGCTATCAGGCCATATTCGAAAAGTTTCCTTCATTTCGCTTCAACACACCGAATGGCAAACGTACCGCGCTGTTTATCGGTTGCCCTCTTTTCTTGCTGGCTATTCAGAACGCCGCCTGGCTTAAGAGTTTGCGGAGGTGTAACGATCTTGTTGCCATTTCGCAGGGTGATTATCAACTTCCACCGATAGGTTCTCTCTGGTTCAAGTTCCACAGTAAAACGGTATTGAGTCTGCGAATCCGATTCGAAATGATCGATCAGATTCTCGTCGAGGTCTGATATGTATATGTCGTACGACGCCGCACCTTTCACCGGGTTCCACTTCAGAAGTATCTCTTTTCCGTTGGTGTTCGACTCGAGGTTGACCGTAGCTCCACCGGAGCAAGGATTTTCATCTCCGCGCGTTTCAGCGGTTTGAATTGCGGGAGCTCTGCCTACGGGTTTTCGGCCCAGACTTATACCGGTCCGTTTCGGTGCTTGTCGGCGTTCAGAATATTCGTCTTTCTTCTCCGGTTCATTCGAGCTCGGTAGTTGCGATGAAACGGACGGCGGTTCGATGACCGATCGTGATTGGGGTGGAACGGATTCGAACTGAACTGCAGTCGTCTCGTTCTTCGCTATCATCGGCTCGGAATCCATTAACCCACTCTGGACTCTGACCAAGTAAAGGCCCGCCAGTAGCAGGAGGGCGAAGCCGGCAAAGCCTGCTGCTCGTGCAACTGACAAACGTGGGAGCGGGACGTTTGGAAAGGGCCTCGATGTGAACGTTACCTTGGGGTCGTTTACGACTTCGGAAACGAGGACGCAGTTACGGAACTCTTGAGTGGTAACCGAAGGCAGTTTTGCCCGACACTCCTTGCACGTCAGAAGATGACGACCGATTTCGATCGATCTCGAAGAAAGAGATTCGTCCCGAAACATGGCGACTTCAGCAGCTGATAAGTGATTTTGATTCATTTATTCATCAACTCCTTTAGTCTCTTGCGGGCATCGAAGCGGGCTTTCTTTACAGCGTTTGCAGTCGTTTTCGTCCTTTTCCTTCCCAAGCCTTGGTTTGCGATTTCAGCGATCTCAGCATCTGTCAGAGGCATCCGTGCAGCGATCGATTCCCAAGCCGTTCTCGATAATTCGAGTTCTCTTAGTAGCGCGTCCTCGTCGACTCCAAACTGGAGCAAATATAGAACTAGATCTATTGAACTGAACAGCAGTGCTTGCCTCTGATAAAGACTCAATCTGCAAATACCTTGCCAGACGGTTTCGACCAACAGAAATGTCTCCGTAGATGAAGTGCCGACCGAGTCATCTCTTGCGTCGAAATCATCAAGGGATACTTCAATTAATTTATTTCGAGTTGAGAGGTTCCGATTGACCTCGTTGTGAGCAGTCCGAGCGGTGAAGGACTTCCAGTCCACGTCCGCCATATGTGAACTTTTATCTTCGAATTTGGTCCGCCACTTCCACAGCCTTAAGGCGACGTCCTGAGCGATATCCGAAACGTCGTCCATTGCAATGGACCTGCGGCCTGCGATGACTTTGCGGATGAGGTTTAGAGACTCTGTTAGAAATCCCTCACTGATTGGAGTGTTGCGCACTACAGTTGTAGGCGGGTCGCCCGGAGAAACTTGTAATTGAGAGACTATCGGGTCGGCCACAACTGTTATCTACTTAACCAAGTGTTTCGCTACAAAAAAATCACACTGGCGCGAAACCTGCTGCGATTTTCAGGGTTTTTATCAGTAACGTACATTTTTCGAAGAGACAATTTTGCAAAGATTCGAATGACAAAGTCTCTTTCCAATCGGCAATTGAGAGCCTGTTTTGCTTTTGTATCAAATGTTATACACCTTGCAAACTGAGAATGTAAACATAAATTATCTTGCACGCCTCCATTTCCTTGACCTGTACTTACTCGGTGAAACAGGAAGAGGCAAGACGCGTACCGCGAAACATAGTCACGACCTAAGCCCGAGAAGTAGAAGTCCATTTATCGCTGTAAACTGCACCGGAACTAGCGGGCTCATTGATCGAAAGCAAACTCTTCGGTTACGAGAAAGGGGGGGACAGGCGCAGCTGGCTCAAAGCAAGACAAGTTTGAAGCAGCCAATAGCGGCACGCTTTTCCTCGATGAAAGGTAAGCTGAAGCCAGGTGACCGAACGGAAGTTTATCTCGAGCGTATCGAACAGGATCTGCTCAGAGCGCGCTGGCAATCAATAAGAACAATCAAACCAGGGCAGCCCAGCAGCTTGGAATAAGTCGGTCGGGACTTATTTAGAAAATAAAACGACTTGCACATTGAAGTTGGTTCATTTTTGAGCCACGGTGCATAAATGAACCAACTTTGGTTCACAAGAAGAACGGAAAACAACAGACGGCGTGGCTAGTGTACTTTCCTTGTACCGTCTGAAGGATTCGCAAACGCCACAATACATCCTCCGGTTGCTCACCTCACGTCCGAACTTTATCTGGTAACAGTGTTGAGTGGTATAAAACGCGGACCATATTAGCCGGCCATATTACACATTACACATGAGAACCGTGGAACCCAGGCCGCCGGTTTTATCGTGACTGCCATCCAGCGTTCAACATGTGCCGGGGTTCTACTCCAACATTTTCCAGGCCTGATACTCACTTGGCCGAACCTTGAATCTCGCGATGTTTCCATCATGAAGGCTGATGATCTCGGTCTCGATCACATTGAAAAGTTCAGCCCGATCCGCCTCCACAATACTGTACGCTTCGATCAGATCGCGGATCTTTTGTACTATTTCGGAGCCAGCGACCTTTTCGAGAATTATCGTCCGCACGATTTCCTGAATGGTGGACCGATAACGCAGCTTCAACAAGTTCGGTTCGCCCATAGCTTGCTGAATGGCGGTGTAGCGTTGTGAGGAGCGATTGTAAGCCCAAATGTAAAGATCGCGGATCAGACTGACATCGTTCCTTTCGTAGACGCCCAGAAGGGCGCTCACATACGCGGTCGGATCGACTTCCATGAATGAGAGCGGTTTTAGGTTGTCCTTTATCAAAGGTACGTTGGCTACCAGCCTCGCCGTCCTCTTGTTCACGTCCTCAAATGCTTGTAGGTAGGACAAATGGACAATCGAAAATAAAGACTGTTCGAAAGGGTCCTCAATTGCATTGAGTTTCTCGACGAACAGTTCGAAACACTGCCGCAAAACCTGCGGATTTTCGAGCGGAACATAAGTGCTCCCTCCGATACCCACAATGATCGTACGAAGGCGGCCCGACGCGGCCGGATCCCCCAGAAG
>DAIOWA010000291.1:0-4543 GCA_036758705.1 Pyrinomonadaceae bacterium
ATCCAGATCCCGCACAAACGAACCAACTTCGTCCGGCGAAACATATCTCTTGCTCTTAGGATAAAAATTGAACCCGAGCATATCTGCCCCGAACTTCATCGAAAGTTCCGCATCCTCAAGGTTCGTGATGCCGCAGATCTTAACGAGAGTCACGAAGCCTCCTTAGTTCAGCGGCTGGGTCGCCGGTACGCATCAAGGTCTCTCCGATCAGAAATCCCGAGTATCCGAGATCGCTAAGTTCCCGTAGTTCGTTGCCTGTTTGCAGGCCGCTCTCCGTAACCATTATCGCGCCCTCCGGAGCATACCGAATGAGTTTCCGGGATACATCAAGCGTCACGTGAAATGTTTTCAAATCACGGTTATTTACTCCGATCAGCGTTGCTCCCGTTTTCTTGACCCGTTCAAGTTCATCGAGTGTGTGGACTTCGATCAGGGCGTCAAGGCCAAGTTCAACTTCCGCTGTAGTCCGCAATCTTTCGATCCTGTCATCCTCGAGCATGGCGGCGATCAGCAGGATCGCGTCGGCTCCGGCTGCGGCGGCTTCATAGATCTGGAAATCCTCGAAAATGAAGTCCTTTCGGAGTATCGGCAGATCAACCTCAGCACGGACAGCCCGGAGATCGTCGAGTGAGCCTTTGAAATGATCTTCTTCAGTCAACACGGAGATCGCTGCTGCTCCGCCTTCATCATATTGTCGTGCGACAGCGGCGGGATCGACGCTATTGTTGATAACGCCTTTCGACGGCGACGCCTTCTTGAACTCGGCAATGATGTTGATCCGCGACGGGTCGGATAGAGCTTCGCGCAAGCGGTGCGATCCGCGAGCCGATCGCGTCTCAATGGCCAGACCCCGCAAAGCAACAGGATCCGACGCACTTTTCGCGGCTTCGACCCGGGCGCGTTTATCACTGAAGATTTTGTCGAGTATCGTGCCCGTCATCCCGGTATGGCCAATGCCAATTCCTCCAATTTTCGCCTTGCGCTTCCGCTGCGGATGCTCTCACGAGCGGCTTCGAGAGATTCGATATTGGTCATTGTCGGACGAGCGAGTACGATCGCGACGGCTGCGTTCAAAGCGACAATATTCTCGGCGGGTGTTTCCGAAGCTTCTCCATTGAGTACTTTGCGAACCATCGCGGAACTAGCAACCGCATCGGCGCATCGGAAGCTTTCGATCAAAAAGGACTCAACTCCAAATTGGGCTGGAGACGTCCCAGTCAAGGTCACGTCGCTGCTTACAATCTCCGCTACCAAAGTTGTGGCTTCAAGAGATATTTCATCCAAGCCATTTCCGCCGACGATCCACGACCGCGTTGTCCCAAGCCGAGCAAGTGCGTTCCCAATCTTCGGTACAAGGGCTTCATCCCATACACCGATCAACTGATGTGGTGCCGATGCCGGATTGCAGAGTGGGCCGACGCAATTGAAGATCGTCGGGAACCCGAGTCCGCGGCGAACTTTCGCCAGCGTCGGTGAGAGTCGGTGATGATTCGGGGCGAACATAAAGCAAATGCCGATCTCATTGAGACACCGTTCGGCCGTTTCCGGATCGATCGCCGGGTTAATGCCAAGTTCGGCGAGTACGTCGGAGCTTCCTGAGTTGCTCGTCGCAGCTTTGTTGCCGTGCTTGGCGACCGGTATTCCGGCTCCCGCGACGACGAACGCCGCAGCTGTTGAAACATTGAACGTCTTCGCCTTGCTGCCACCCGTGCCGACGATGTCGACAAATATCTCGTGCCGTGAATTCACCCGCTTCATTCGAGATCGAAGGACGCGGGCCAATTCGTAGATCTCGCCTTCTTCAATTCCTTTCTTGTTCCACTCGACGAGCACACTCGCCAGGACGGACTCATCCGTTTCATTGATCAATGCGTCGAGGAATGATTCCGCTTCGGCCGCATCAACTGGATGGCCTAGTTTGAACTCGTCGATATATTTTCGAAGGATCGAGTTCATTGTTCTTGTGATTCCGCCGCCTCAATCGCCTTGATCATTGCCTTGGCCTTGTTCACGGTCTCCTCAAATTCGCGTTCCGGGACCGAATCGGCCACGATGCCCGCACCTGCCTGGACCTTTGCGATTCCGTTTTCAAGCGACAATGCCCGAATCGCTATGCAGGTATCCAGATTGCCCGCATAGTCGATATAGCCGACCGTACCGGCATAAATTCCTCTTGGTGAAGGTTCGAGCTGTTCGATGATCTCGATCGCGCGAACTTTTGGAGCTCCCGAAACGGTCCCCGCAGGGAAGCAAGACGCAAGAGCATCGAAGCGGTCGAGGCCGTCCCGCAACTTAGCCGAAAGAAAACTGACAAGATGTTGCACATGCGAGTATTTTTCGACGTGCATCAGGCTGTCCACTTTCACGCTGCCGTATTCGGCGACGCGGCCGAGGTCGTTTCTGCCGAGATCGACAAGCATTAAATGCTCCGCAACCTCTTTCCGATCAGCCCGCATTTCCTCCGCAAGATTTGCATCTTCTCCGGGAGTCGCCCCGCGCGGACGCGTCCCCGCGATCGGACGATATTCCATCGTATTGCCGCGAACCCGAACGAGCATTTCAGGCGACGCCCCAATTACGGAACGGCCGCTGTTTCGGATCAGAAACATATATGGCGACGGATTCAATCGCCGGATCGCACGATAGATCGAAACCGGTGAAGCGTTAGTCGGAACGGTGAAGCATTGCGAGAGCACAACCTGATACGCTTCGCCAGCCCGGATCAGCTGCTTTACCTCGGCAACCGCATTTTCAAAATCGTCTTTCGACCAGTTCGAGGTGGACAACTCTAGCGAACCGGCGGCTTTCGCCCTATCTAGGCGGAGTTCACCGTTTTCGAGCAGGTCCCTTATCTCGCTATTTTTGGCCCGGGCGGCTTCGAAAGCGGCATCGAGATCATCGTTCGGGACATCGTTCGTAAATACGAGTGAGACTATCGAAACGGTCTGCTTTGCGTGATCGAACGCAACGATGAGGCGAAAGAACATAAACGTACTCACGTCATCGCCGGGCTTCATCGTCGCTTTTAGAGTCGGTTCAAACCATGACGAGCACGAGAAGTTCATTGCTCCGATCGCACCGCCGATAAAACTCGGCAAGCTTCCGTCTTCGTAGACCTTGTATTTCGCAAAGTGTTCCCGAAGGTATGCGAGCATCGGCGTTCTGAGATTGGTCGTGCCGTTTGCATCGGTGAGTTCGATCTCCTCGTCGTTTCCCGTTACCGTCAGGAACGGATCGGCTCCGATGAACGAATACCGAGCAAGCGTCTCACCGCCTTCGACCGATTCCAGCAGGAATGAATTAGTCGAGTTGGCCGCCAGCTTTAGATAAACCGCGAGCGGCGTCAGCAGATCGGCGGACAGTGCGTCCACGACCGGAACCACGTTCGCCGTTCGTGTCTTTTCTTTGAATGCTTCGAGATCGTTCATCGCAAAAATGAAAATGCCGCCCCTTGGTCAAAGAGCGGCATTCGTATGATCGTTGTTCCTGGGAAAGGATTTGAGAAAACTAGCTTCTCTCGATCAGTTCTTTAGCCGCACGCACGGTATACCAATACCACGCGAAGTAACCTCGCCAGGTCTGGGCATAAAACTCGTGAGTGCGATCAAACATTGACTTCACTTGTAGCAGAAAGATTCCACGTGTGTCAATTACATCTTATCGGGCACCGAGATTCCCATCGTATCGAGAGCCGCCGTTAGAGCTCGACGCGCCGTATCGGCAATGCAGACCAACGTTGCTCGTTTCACCGGATCAGCCTCAATGATGATGCGGTGAGTGTGGTGGAACAGATGCATTGCCTTCGAGAGCGTGAAGACGTATCGAGCTAGCGTCGCCGGTTCATTCGAGTTTGCTGCGTTCTCTGCGGCATCTTCCAGTCTGGCTGTAAGCGTTACCAACGACCAAAGGCTATCGCCGATTTCAGACCCAAATAGATTTCTCACGTCTGGGCCTGAGACTTCAACGGTTCTTCGAGCACTTTCAAGTGCACCCGGTTCTAGCTTCTTGAATATTGAATTGAACCGGACTACGGCGTTCTGACAATAAGCGCCCGTTTCGCCCTCAAATGACAAAGCCTCATTGAAATCGAAAACGATCACCGTGTTTCGCGTGAACTTGAGCAGAAAATATCGTAACGCTCCGACTGCGATCTGATGAGCGATGTCCTTCTTCTCTTCTATCGGTGAATCGGGATGACGAGATTCGACCTCAGCGAGAGCCTTTTCTTCGAGCCTCGTAATAAGGTCGTCGGCTTTCACTCCCAGGCCTTTACGTCCGCTCATTTCGATGAACGGCTTCTTGCGATCCTCTTCGGTGACCTCGAATCCGAGTTCCTCCGCCGCCGCGGGAGACAGAGCGACCATCTCGTACGAAAGATGTACGCTGCCGCGTTCGCCGATCTCCGGATGGATCGCCGCGACACCCTTCTTTACGACCTCCTGCGGATACGACTGACGCGAATCGATGACGTTATAAACGACCTCGCCGTGCCCAAACTCGGGACCGCGAACTTCAGTTCGACCTCCGTCCTCTTGCGAACTGA
>DAIOWA010000292.1:0-4542 GCA_036758705.1 Pyrinomonadaceae bacterium
TCCCTCCTTCTTCTACTCGCCGTGCCCGCGTTTGCCGCCGATATCAAAAACGGCGAGGAATTGATCGCCGCGATGCATAAGAAATACGCGGGCAAGTGGTACAAGACGCTGACGTTCGTGCAAAAGACGACGAACTACAGACCCGACGGCACGTCGACCGCAGAAACGTGGTACGAAGCGATGAGCCTTCCGGGCAATCTGCGGATCGACATTGTGCCTTTGGAGAAAGGTAACGGGATCCTTTTCGCGAACGGCATGGTTCATTCGTTTCGCGATGGAAAGCTCGCGGGCGGGCGGCCGTTCGTTCATCCGCTGATGGTGCTTGGTTTCGACGTTTATGGGCAGCCGGTCGAAACAACGGTTGAACAGGTCAAAGGGATCGGGATCGACCTGTCCGTCATCCACGAAGAGAAATGGCAGGGCCGTGATGTTTATGTCGTCGGGGCTAAGCAGGGCGATATGAGTGTGCCGCAAGTTTGGGTTGATAAGAAGAACTTGTATTTCGTCCGACTTATTCAACTGACAGGAAAGGATAAGAAGAATGTGCAGGAGACCCAATTCAACAAATATGTAAAGGCGAAAGGAGGCTGGGTTGCTCCGGAAGTTGTCTTTACCGTTGACGGCAAGCGGACCACGCTTGAGGAATATACGGACATTCAGGCGGATGTCGATCTGAATGCTGACCTGTGGAATCCCGAGAAGTGGATGAGCGTGGATAAGACGTATTACAAGCTTAAGAAATGATGAAGTCACTAAAAGTTCTCGGTCTGGCATTCGTACTGTTATGCGCTTCGGTATCCGCGCAGAAGCCGGTGGTCGCGACCGGCACGAATTTTCTCAAGAAGGAGATACAGGCCAAGCTCGATGAGTGGCACAAGGGCGGGAAGTTTCCGGGTGCGACGTTGGGAGTCGTGTTGGCGAACGGTGAGTCATTCGGTTTGGCTGTCGGTTATTCGGACCGCGATGCGAAGACGCCGATGAAGCCGACGGATCGGATGCTCGCGGGAAGTACGGGCAAGACGTTCGCGGCGGCGTTGGCGTTGCAGCTTGTGAAGGACGGCAAGATCGGGCTTGAGGACAAGGTCGAGAAGTATCTCGGCTCGGCTCCGTGGTACGGCCGTCTGCCGAATGCGAAGGACATCACCGTGCGGCAGTTGATGAACCATACGAGCGGGTTGGTGCGTTATGAATTCAAGAAAGAGTTCACGGATTTTCTTACCGCGAATCCTTACAAGGTTTGGACGCCGGAAGACCGTCTCGCGTATCTTTTCGATTCGAAGGCCGAGTTTGAAGCGGGCAAAGGCTGGGATTATTCGGATACGAATTACATCGTACTCGGGATGATCATCGAGAAGGTGACCGGCAAAATGTTTTTCGACGAAGCCACGAAGCGATACGTCAAAAAGCTGAAGCTGGCGAACACGATCCCGCAGGAAGGGCCGGTGATGAAAGGCGTCGTGCAAGGATACGCGGGGGCGAACAATCCGTTTGGCGGTAAGGATGCAATGATCGAGAACGGCAGGTTCATCGTGAATCCGCAGCTCGAATGGACCGGTGGCGGATGGGCTTCGACGGGTGAAGATCTCGCTCGATGGGCGAAGGCATTGTATGAGGGCAAGGCGGTGGATGCGTCGATGGTCGCGTTGATGGTCGATGGAGTTCCAGCGAAGCTCGGGCCGAATGTGAAGTATGGGCTCGGTGCGATCATCCGTCCGACGCAGGCTGGGCTGACCTACGGCCACAGCGGATTCTTCCCGGGATATCTGACCGATATGATGTACTTCCCCGAGAAAAGGATCGCGATCGCCGTCCAGGTCAATTCGAGCGCGCCGCAGATCTTTGGAGGAAAGTCTCCTTCGCGGCTGATCGTTGAGATCGCGGAGATGATCGACCGGACGGATTCAGATACGTCGGCCGGAGGAATGTAAAGAATGAAGGTAATTAGGCGCAGGACGATTCTGGCCATAAACATCGCGGCGGCGCTCGTGACGGTTTTGAGTATCTATGGGAACGCGCAGGACGTCCGGCTTTCCGTCGTACCGGAACAGGTTTACAAGCTAAGCGACGGTGGGAAAATGCCTACCGAGAGCTTTATGTTCTACATTATTGTGAATGATCGACTGCATCGCGATGGAATGAAAATAGTCGAATCGAGAGCCGAACTGATCTCGGATGAGAACGTAGTTCAAACGATCGTCTATCCCGGGCCTGTGATCAACCGCCTGCGCCAGAGTCGATTTGTCGTACCACCGGAAGCCCCCGTTTTTTCACTTCGAAGGGCGTACGCACTCGAGGAACTTTTTGACATACCGTTTATTTTTCCGCAGGTACTTTCCTTACTGAAGGTCGATAAGGTCCGCATCACTCTTCACCTCTTAATGCCGGACACGAC
This sequence comes from Pyrinomonadaceae bacterium, assembly GCA_036758705.1. GTDB lineage: Bacteria > Acidobacteriota > Blastocatellia > Pyrinomonadales > Pyrinomonadaceae > OLB17. Next base: position 2,393 of record DAIOWA010000292.1, read on the forward strand.
CGAAACGACCCTAACAAAGGAAATTCCGGTAGGTAATTATCAGCAGAAAACGCAGTTCATATTTCCAATTCGCGGGCCTGGAATTGTTACGCAGGGTATGTGGAACAACGGCGGGCATTCAGGCTATGGCAATCAGTACGCGATCGATGTGAATGGTTTGACGGCAAACTATGCGGCGATGCTAAAGGATTCGGAGTCGATGGATGCTTTTGCTACCTGGAGCCGCGAGGTGATCGCTCCGGCTGAGGGTGAAGTTGTCTATGTCCGCAACGACGTCCCGGACAATGGCCCCGGGACGAACCCCGAAAGTATCTTCCCGAAGTTGTCGGAGCCGATGCTGGCCACCGCCGGTAACGCTGTCGTCATCTCGCATGGCGGTGCTGAATACAGCGTGCTTATGCATATGCAGAACGGATCGGTACGAGTAAAGAAGGGGCAGACCGTAAAACAGGGCGACGTGATCGGGCAAATAGGTAACTCCGGCGATTCATTTGGGCCGCATCTGCACTATCAGGTGCAGACAGGCCCAGAACTCTTCCGACACCCATCGGTGCCCATACGGTTTGATAACCTGAAGAACGTAAACTTATTAAGAGGCGTATATTTCAGCGCGAAATGAGGAACGGCTGAGGCATCTGTTCACCGTTGATGCGGGTCGGCTTAAGAAGCTAGACAAAAGGGGAAGCTTTGAAACGCTTCCCCTTCTTACTTTTAAACTTTTCCGTTTTAACTACGCTTGATTGTGAGCTTCGACAAACCATAAGAGCTTGTCGACGTTTCGCGAGATGCCGGTGTATAGGTCCGCGGTATCCTTATCGCCGATCTCGTCGGTCGCGTCGATGTTCTTGCGGGCCTTCTTACCGAAGTCGCTCAGCGCTGTCGAGAGTGCGTCGACGTGCGCCGTTCCGTCCGAGATCTCGTGCGGATATTCCGCAAGCGACGAATTCTCGGCCGACAAGCGAACCGTTCCCATCGCGATGCCGCCGAGCGTAGTGATCCGCTCCGCGAGGTCGTCGACGTGAGTATCGAGTTCGGTCGCGACGCGGTCGAAAAGTTCGTGCAGGGCGATGAAATTAGGGCCCTTGACGTTCCAGTGTGCCTGCTTCGCCTGATATACAAGATCTATCGAATCCGCGAGGCTTTGATTGAGAATGCCTACGAGTTTTTCCCGCTTGCCTTTTGCGAGATCTATCTTTGTTTCGTGAAGTTCCATAATTCCCCTTAATTTAGAATTATTCTAAATATAATCCAGATCAAAGTCAAGTGCTCTGCCGCAAAGCACTTTATTTGCTATTATTTCAGTCTAATTTCCTAATTTATGAAGTTTTATGGTGCTTCTGCAAGGCATTAATTCGGCATACTGGCTGACGCAGCAATACGGCGTGGTCTATGAGGCGATCTCGGGTTCGCTGCGGCGAATGCTTGAGGGTGTTGCCGGACGCTTGCCGTATCTCGTCGCGGGCATAATTGTCCTTCTGCTCTTTTGGCTGCTCGCAAAGCTTATCCGCTGGGCATTCTTATCTGCGACTCGAAAGGGCCGCATGAATACGCAGCTTCGAATTCTGATCAGCCGGTTGATCGGCGTGCTGATGTACGTGATCGGGATCTTTACGGCGCTGTCAGTCGTGATCGAATCGTTCAACTTTGGGCAGGTTGTGGCCGGGCTGGGATTCACGTCGTTCGTGGTCGGTTTTGCAACGAAAGACATCTTGAGCAATTTCCTTTCGGGCATTCTCATTCTCTGGCAGCGGCCGTTCAATATCGGCGACTATCTGTTCGTCGGAGCGAATCAGGGCAAGGTCGAGCACATCGGCGTGCGTGCGACAATGCTGCGTAAGGACGACGGTGAAGGTGTGCTGATACCGAACGGCGAGATGTATTCGTCGGCGTTGACTATCCGCGGAGCCGGGAAGCTGCGACGGATGACGCTGAAATTTACGCTTGGGTTTGGCGCTGATCTTGAACGAGCGAAGGAGATCATTGTCTCTACGATCGGCAAGGTTGCGGGCGTCGAAACCGACCCGAAGGCGAACGTTTATGTCACGGAGTTTACGGCTGACGGCGCGATGCTGACGGTTCAGTTTTGGATAGACACGAACGAGAACAAACCGCTGCGCGTGTTCGATGCAGTCTCGATCGCAGTGTTGAAA
>DAIOWA010000293.1:0-4535 GCA_036758705.1 Pyrinomonadaceae bacterium
TCGGCGAGAGGCATGCCGACGGAGTGCAGGCAGTGTACAAATTCGCCGTTGCCAAGCGCGTCGAGGGCCTTTTTGCCCATGCGGGTCATGATCTTCATATTGACCACGACGTAGGGCGAGTCGGAGAGCTGAACGCCAAACTGCGAGATCGGCGATCCGATCGGGCCCATGCAGAACGGGATGACGTACATCGTTCGGCCACGCATCGAACCGCGCATCTTCGGCGTCAGCAGAGCCTTCATCTCAGCCGGGGCCATCCAGTTGTTGGTCGGGCCGGCGTCGCCTTTTGCACGCGAGCAGATGTAGGTGCGGTCTTCGACGCGAGCAACGTCGGACGGATGCGAGCGGGCGAGGAAGCTGTTCGGACGCTTGTCCGCGTTCAGCTTGATAAACGTACCCGCGTCGACCATCTCCTGGCTGATGCGGTCGTACTCCGCCTGCGATCCGTCGCAGAGATAGACTGAATCGGGCTCGCAAAGCTCGGCCATGTCGGTGACCCAACGCCTAAGTTCTTCGTTTTGAATGTTTTCGGGAATAGTGTACTTCGCCATATCGTTTAAACAATAATCCTGGGATCAGGGTAGTTCTGTGTATCTAAAACATAACAAACGGCCAATAACGAACCGCTTTTGCAAGTATTTGCATAGGTTATCACAAGATAACGTTGATGTTAATGGTGAGTGAAAGGGTCGTAAGTTGATTGGTATTACCAATTAGCTTTCGAACAATGAACCGCAGATGAACGCGGATAGACGCAAATATTTAGGCGGCTTGGCGGTTTTTGTATCCGTTGATCTGCGTCTATCTGCGGTGAAGATCTATTTCCGCGTCGTGACACTGCGGATATGGACGAAGGTGTTCGGGCGTTTGGTGCGGATCTTTAGACGCGGCGAGGGTTTGCCGTCGGCGGATGATATCTCGGAGCGGAACGCTACGTCGTACGAAGTGCGAAGTTGGGTAACGATGTCGTCGTAGGCGGTCTGGATCTGCGAGAGCTGCGTGATCGGGTAATAGACGCCGCCGGAGATCTCGGCGAGCCGCTTCCCTTCTGCGTCGGCTTTTGACGTGATGTCGTTGCTGAGATATCGCGATCGGAGCGGATCGACGGCGGTTGTCGGATCGCTTGCGGCGGCGGCGATCAGGCTGGTCGGCACGTAGAGCGGATAGATCAGCGCTCCGCTTTCTTCGATCGAGCCCATTAAGGACTCGAACGGCAGGAACGAGCGGTTGTCGTCGCCATCCGACAGCACGACGATCGCTGTCCGCTCGCCGCGGAAGGGCCGCAGCACATCGGTGATCGTGTAGCCGAGCGCGTCGTAGTATGCGGTCGCTCCGCCGGCGTCGAAGGTGTCGAGGCTTTCGGAGAGTTGGCGTCGGTCAGTCGAGAATCCGCTGAGTTCTTTGACGTCGTCATTAAAGAGGATGATCGAGATCTTGTCGTGCGGATCGGCGGTGGTGATGAAGGCCCTGGCGGACTTGCGGATGAACGTCACGTAATTTTCGATGCTGCCGGACACGTCGACGAGAAGTACGAGATTCACCGGAGCCGTCGTCGGACGGGCGGAGAGAACCTCGCGGGCTTCGCCGCTCTCGGCGGCTTCGAAGTCGGCGGCGTTGAGTCCGGGTACCGCTCGATTTTGCATGTCGGTGACGCGAACCGATGCGGTCTTGATGCTCGAGACTTTTAGGTCTGTGGAACTCGGCAGTACCTTGATTCCCGGTTCGCGCCGATAGGGCGGAAGAGTTCGGGTGTAGTCACCGAAATATTTGGGGCTTGCTCGGCGGATCGCGTCCATCAGTAGCGTGTCGCCGCTGCGGATGATCCCCTTTGCGGCGGCGGTCAGCGGACGTTCGCGAAGGTCGCTCATCACCTCGGTCAGTGGGACGTTGATCAGGATGATGCCGCGGTCGGTGGTGAAGTCTAGTGAAACGATCTTTGATCTTTGATCTTTGGTCTTTGGGTCGTCGTTGCTTTCAGATGAATCGTCATTAACGACCTCGCCGCCCGCTGAAGCAGGCGGTTCTGACTTGGGCGTGGACCCAGTTGCTATCGCTCCCGGTTCTGATTTGTATTTTCCTTTGATCGAGAAGCGGCCGGCGGCGCCTTCTTTTACTTTTTCCAGTTCGAAATCACTGAGGAAACGCGGACGCGATTCGCGCCACTGCAACGAGTAGCGAACATCGTCGGTGGGGATGTCGACGGCGATAGTTCCGGTTTCTGTGGTGACGGATACGGTGTCGAGATCGCCGATGATACGGACCTCGCCGTCGGTTGTGGTGATCTTTACGCTTGAGCGTTCGGGAACGGTGATCGATAGATCGACGCGATTGTTGCGGTTCTTTGGCTTGACCTCGACGCGATTGTCGGAAAGGGTTATCTCGTCCGAGGCGACAGCGAATTTGCCAGTCGCGGTCAACTCGGGTTTGACTGTTTCGCCTTCTGCCGCTTTGACGGCAGTTACGTCGACCTTGCCATAGCGATTGACGATCTCAACGGTTCCACCTTTGCCAAGGGCAAACTCTTTTTTGACCTGCGCATTCGAGACGGCGTAGGACGCCGCGACGGTCAGCAAGAGTATTGAGATTCGCCAGAGTTTCGTCATCCGGTAGGTTTGCTCGTGACGCGGCCTGACTGGATCAGTCGCTGGTGGACGCGCTGCTGCCATTTCTTGCGTTGCTCGGTCTCTTCGAACTGCCGCAACAGATCGCCGAGATTTTCGCCGCCAGCCTGCCGCGTCTTTAAATAAAGGAGGGCAAAAATGATCGCAGAGAGTGAGGTCATCACGATCTGGACCGGCAGCATCAAAAGTGTTTGAAGCGATTCCTGAGCCATTCCGGCGATCGCTTTGATCCGCGGGTCGCGACGGCTGACATCGACGGTCGGAGGTTTGCCGCCGTTCCCTATCTGAATGTTGATATCGGTCTCGTCGGCCTTTCGTTCGGATGGCAAGGCCGAAGAAGGCGTTGTATCGTTTCCTTGCTGCTCAGAATTCACTTTCTCGTAAACCTGTACGCCCTTGTCGACAACAAGCGCTCCGATCACTCCGGTTGCCCCACCAATAACGAGCGGCACAAAGAACAATAGTCCAACCGCAGCCGTACTCGTGGCAAGCGAACGCATAACCAGAGTCTTCGAGCGTTTGAAGGCAGTGAATCCTCTCAGGCCTTCCATCATCACAACCGGTGCGACAAGCGACAACAATACCGTAGCCGCGACGCCCGGCAAGAAGCACAATGCGAGTCCGATGACGATCGCGACTGTTTGCATAAAACCGGTTCCGATGATCCCCTTCCAGTTTCGCAAAGCGGCCTTGATCGCAGGACGCACGCGGACCGGACGCAACGGAACGGCGATGGCCTGATTAACGATCCAGGTGATGGTACCGACGGCGAGATAGCCGCAAAGGATCGCGAGAAAACCGGAAAGAGTTGTTGTTATCGCAAAAGCTACGCCGCGAACCGGCGCGTCCTGAGCGATACCCTGTGCGATGTAGAAAATACCGAGGCCGGTTGTGATAAGCGACGTCAAAATAAAGGGCAAATAGATAAGTATTGTGATCGCCAGGAACTTCGGCAGATGCTGCGTGTAGATCATCACCGATTGGCGAACAAGTTCCCAGATCCCGCCCGAACGTGCACGGAGTGCGCTTGCGAAAGCCTCGGCGGTTTGAGGCCGATTCGCAGCATCCTTATCGAGCGCTCCCATTATCACGCGTCGCAGTTTCTTTCGAACCTTGCGTGCGTTTAGCGGCGGCGGCGGGATCAGCTTGTGCGACTCCATGATCTTGGTGAAGTCACCGTTGAACGGAGTCGAACCCGAAAGCATTTGATATCCAATCACGCCAAGGCTGTAGATGTCCGAACGCGCGTCGAGCCGATGGCCGCGGCACTGCTCGGGCGACATATATAAAGGAGTGCCGAGCACCGCTCCAACTCGTGTCAGATCTTTAGTCGGCATCGCCTCGAGCGAATCCGTCTTTCGCGGATCCTCACCACTCTCATTCAGAAGTTTGGTCCCGGTCGAATCCTCGTCCGTCTCGACCGCCGTGGACATTATCGCGGTCGCTTTTTCGGATCCGTTCGCTTCCGGTTCCGGGCGGACGTTGATCACGGCTGTGCGTGCCTCAGCCAGTCCCGCCATCGTTCCCGTTTCGCCGACCAGAGTTGGCGAGATGCTGTCGTGGATCGTGCCATCGATGCCGGCGTTTGTCTGCTGGCCGCCGACAAGTGCCGGAAATGCAGGATTCGGCCCGTCGCTACCGGACGCGGACTCAAGCTTTGCGATACCGAAATCGAGGACTTTTACCGTGTAACCGCCGCGTTGATTTGGTTCGAGCCAGATGTTGTCGGGTTTGAGATCGCGGTGGATGATGCCCTGCGAATGGGCTTCGTGGACGGCTGAGCAGACCTGTTCGAGTATGTCGAGGGTCCACGAAACCGGTAGGTTCTTTTCTTCTTCGAGTATCTCGCCGAGCGTGCAGCCATCGAGATATTCCATCACGAGATACGCGACTCTGCCGTGATCGGCATTCGCG
>DAIOWA010000294.1:0-4528 GCA_036758705.1 Pyrinomonadaceae bacterium
CGACATCGAAAGAGGAGCAACGTAGTTTTGACAGAAACATCCTTCGTGCGAATGACAGCGGCGCGTGCTGCACGCTTGTCCTGCCGATTGAGCGTGTTAGCCATCAGCATCTGGCAAAGCTGCTCGACGAATCGATGGTTTCGGCCGATGTAGTGATAGCCGTCGGGAGTTGGCGAATCGAAACTAACCTTCACGATGTCGCCAGCGGGAAGCAGATCATGAAGCTGCGGCGGCAGATTTCCGCGGACGATTCCAAAGCCCTCGGCTTCAGCAGTCACCTGAACACCGAATACATTTTGCAGGGTACTAGTGACAAAATCGCGTACCGCGTGCGGATCGCCGATCGCTTCATCAACGGCCTTCAGATCCTCTTCGATCTCGTCAGCGCGGATGGCGTTCTGAGCAAAGATGCTTCGTGATATCTTTTCACGGTTCGCGGCCTCCTCGATCTTGTGCGTTACATTCAGCTTCGCACTCTCGGCTTCAGGTAGATCACCGAAATCAAATGCGAGCTGATTTTGATCTTTGCTCGTCCCGATCTTTCGATCTGGATTCAGTAACAACGCCTGTGTGATCGTATCGAGAATGCCTTGCGAATCTTCCGGGAACGGAACGTTGATACCGGTCGCTCGTTTGATCTCGCGAACCTTTCGCAAAAGAACATCGAGTACGACAGCATCGATGGGATTGTCGGCGCCGTAGAGCAGTGCAGCTTTTACGGTCTTGGCCTGTTGTCCGAAACGATCGACGCGGCCTTCACGTTGTTCAAGCCGGTTTGGATTCCAGGGAAGATCGTAGTGCAGGACCGCGGTGAAGAGTTCCTGTAGGTTAATACCTTCACTAAGGCAATCGGTGGCGACCAGGACTCGTCGTTTCGATCGCTCCATGTCCGCGATCCGCTGCTTGCGAACGTCGTCCGGGTCCTCGCTCGTAACGGTTTGGACATCAATATCTCGGAACCTCCCAGACAACTTCGCTTTAAGTTGTTCTCCGACATACCGAGCTGTCTCGATGTATCTGCAAAATAAGACCGGGTGAAAACCTTCCTTTATCCAGCTCTCAAGAGCCTTCGCACATTCTGCTAGCTTTTTGTCTTTGTCGCCAAGCGTTTCGAGCCTGTCGGCTAGCTGCTTCAATCGTCGCTTTTGGTTTTCGGACCAATCATTATTTTCGACGACCGTCGTCGGTTCGTTATCGATCTCGAAACCGAATTCAAGGTCGGCGACCGGGTTGTCTTCACTCTCGATCAGTACGTCGTCCGAACCTAACTTGTCGAGTCTGGCGTTCAGCATCTTCACGCCGGCTGCGGGACTCGACATCACTCCGCGAAGCAGGCCAAGAGCTGTCCAATAATGAACCCGCTTCGTTCTTCCCTCAGCCGTTCCCGACACGAGCTCGCGAGCAAAATCTACGATGTCGTCGAAGAACGCGGCATAGTCTGGCGTTAAATCGTAGGCGATCTCAAAAGCGTCCCGGTCAGGAAATGGAGTGTCTTCGCCCATCCATTTCTCGACATCAGCACGCTTTCGCTGAACAAAATGCTTCGCAAGATCAGCCCGTTGAGATTGCGTTGAGCTCGGCAGATCGAGCTCTTCATATCTCGGTTCGAGCAAACCGAGCAGCGAACGAAACTCTGCATCCTTTCCGCTGTGCGGTGTAGCTGTAAGCATCACCAGATGCTGATTCGGTTTATCGGCGATCCGCTTTATCAAATGGAAACGCTGTTGCTGAGCATCCGACGCACCGGAGGGTCTTGCACAAGTATGGACTTCATCAACGATCACAAGTTCAGGACACTGCTCGACGAAAACGTCCTTTCGCGAGTCCGATTTGATGAAATCAATACTGACGATCTGATATGGGTAATAGACGTAAACGCTGGCATCACCCTGAATCTGCCGATCCAAACGAGCTTGGGTGTTCGATCGGATGATGACGGCTTCAATATCCAGCTTTGACCTAATTTCCTCCTGCCATTGGTCGCATAGGTGTGGAAGACAAAGTACAGTGAATCGCCTGATCTTCTTTCGCTCTAAGAGCTCACGCAAGATAAGAAGCGTTTCGACCGTCTTGCCGACGCCTACATCGTCCGCGATCAAGAGCCTGACTTTGTCCTGCCTGAGAGCCATGACAAGCGGCACGATCTGGTACGCTCGCGGGCGGAATGAAAGCTTCGCGAGGCATCGAAACGGACCTGCGCCATTTCGGAAAGCCAGACGTGCTGAGTCGTATAGCAATTTTGCAGTGCTGACGTTGCTTATGTCTGCAGGAGTAGGATTAGGAAACCTTGCGTCCGCGGGCCTTTCTTCCCGAAGGTTTAGTGGAAGGTATATACCAGTAATCTCGTCGTCAGACCCGCCGAGGGGTTTTATCACAAGTAGGTTCTCCGCGTCATCACTGGGTAGAACTACCCAGTCACGCCCTCGAAGATTTATCAACTTTCCAGGTTGAGCTTGCGCCGTCATCGTACCTTCTTAAATATATCGGGACGGCTAGCAACCTTATCGGTGAGATCCTCCCTGTAGTGCCAAAACCAAACATCGTCGCCGCTATTCCGAATCAGCTGGCGCTGATCGTGATCCCTTTGCCGAATATCGGGATCGTCATGAGGGGTGCCGTCACAGAAGACCCAAACCCTCTCAGCCTCATAGTAGAAATCCGGCTGACAATAAATTCCATCGACGCGCTTCTGCGCAAAATCCGGTAGTCGGAGCCCGTTGTCGTACAAGTGTTGAATGAAAACTTTCTCCGTCGACGAGCTCGGGTCAAGGTTCGCCATCATGTACTCGTAATGCTCGTCATAACTGCGAAAGATTTTGTTAGTTTGAATCTCCAAAGTCGAAATGCGCAGTTTTTGCAATGCATCTTTGATCTTGAAACGATCAATGACGCTGTGATATCGCTGGTTATAGTAGCTCAACAAATCGGTATAAGAAGCAGGCGCATGGTAGTCAGAATCGTCGAATCTACAGATCTGCTCTGCCGTTTCGATGACCCGACGAAACACTGCGACATCGCGAACGAACCGTGAGAGGATCCCAAGGTTGCCTTCGGAGATCTCGCTAAGCATAATGTTCGGCATTTCCGGATCACCCATAGTCATCACACCAATTTCGTTCGGCTCAACTTGAAATACCTCCTCTATCGCACGCTTAAGTGCATACTGAAGAGTGACGACACCATCGGCATCAAGGCCGAGAGCGGCAATAGGCTCGATGTATAGTGCGTCGGTCACATTGGATGTAAAAAGCTTTACTAGTTGGATTTGCTCCTTGCGGCTTTCCAACTCAGGCATTGAGCTAAACCAATCTCCAGAAACTAGTCCTATAGGAAAGCCGTCAGCCTGCTGAGCGCGCCATTTTGTATTGACATGCCATAGTCTGGCCGCAGGAATATACCGAAGGTTGAGAAGCGAGGAGCCACTTGAATTAACCATGGCTCTCTGAACCCGGTCCATGTCCCCACCATCGACCGAGAAGTAGGTTTCGGTGTTGAATCCTTTCGAGACTCGTTCCTCCTCTTCACATGAAATACGATCAATCTGTTCGGCACGACTCTCGGACATCTCGAGCATGTCATGCAACTGAATCCTGTTTGCGTTGTCGTGCAGACTTTCCCCAGAAAACGGACAATGTTCACGTGCGACATCTTCGTCAATCAAAAAGTATCCCGACTTCTTGCTTACCACTGCGGTCTTCAAGTTGTTCTCGGCATCTTGCACGATCATTTGTGAAACCTGGAACTTCCCGCCGTTGTGATACAAAACATTTAGCGGGCCAAATTCGCGAAGTCCTAACTCACGAGAACGGGAAATAAAGTCGCCTCCGCTTGTGCCGCTTGGCACGAACACTCGTACAGGCAGGCGAGTAAAGTTGTATCCAGGTAAGAAGCCTTCGGCAGCTAAGTAACGATAAGGATAGAACTCGGAAAGATCGTTACCTTTTTGGTCATTTCTAAGTAGATTTAATTGTCGATTTGCCTGATCTTGAAGTCGCTTATATTTTCGATATTCGTCTGAACCCACTACAAGCAAACCGCTTTCGATCGGTTGAGTGGCCTTACTCAACAATGACCTTGAGGAAGAATAAAGCTCTCGCCAGCGCTTTAGAGAAGAATCGAGCTGTTCTACGAGACTGCTAAGCCTTAGTTCGATCCAATCATCGGTATACCAAGATTGTCCTCTCAACTCACTCTCAATTCCCTGAACAGCCCGCCGAAACACTGTCACAAGCCTCTCACTTGTCTCAGGTCCGATGGATAGCCCGGCCCTAACTTCTTTCGACAAAGGCATCCCTTCGCTGTCGCCATCGACGAAGGACATTAATGAGGGCGATTCTCCGCGGTCACCTTCGAGACCTGGTAGCCCGATCTCACTGATTGCGAGAGCGTTCAGGTGGGTACGCAAAAGCTCCTCGTTCACCAAATCGATCCTCGGAGCTTGGACGGTCCCGGCAACCAGTTCAGTTTGAAGTTGGAAGTAGTGGCGATCGTGTGGTGAGTAGCTTGAGCAATAAGTAAAAATTAATGC
>DAIOWA010000295.1:0-4526 GCA_036758705.1 Pyrinomonadaceae bacterium
CTTCCTGACCCTTCCTAACGATCACCTCGCCCGGAGCGAACACCCGCCGGATCGACGAACGTGCGAGTTGAGCGGTTTCTTCGTCGGACAGCGGTGCAAAGATCGGGACGTGATCGAGATACTCGGCTGTTGAAGATATTTGTTCCTCGACCGAGAGCGGCGCAGGCTCCGAGGTCATATAGACCGTCCGGGTCGGGAATGAAAAATGGATCCCCTCGCGCTGAAACGCATACCAGATCCGCTGCCGGATCAAGGCGTCCGTATCGTTAAACTTCGCGTAGTTCTCCGGCCAATACTTGATCTCCCAGTTCAAGCTGCTATCGCCGAAGCCGTTGATCCGCACGATCGGCCGCATTTTCTGCGAGACATTTTCCGCCTGACGGATCGCGTCCCGAACTACTTGTGCGGTCTTCGCCGGAGATGCCGCGTAAACGGTGTTGAAGTTTACTATCCGGGCGTTCAGATTATTCTGCGGAGCGACCTCGATCGTCTCCTTTCCGAGCGCGGCGTTGCTGATGACGAGCAGCTTGTTTTGAAACGTGCGAAGGCGCACGCCTCGCCATGACACGCTCTCGACGACCCCATACCCGCGGTTGGTTATTGTGATCACATCGCCTACCTCGAACGGATGATCGACCTGAAGTGCGAGTCCCGCAAACAAATTCCCGAGCGTGTCCTGCAATGCAAGGCCGACGACGATACCGAGGATCGCCGATCCGGTGAAGAGCGGTGCGAGTTCGATCTGTGGGTACTGCGACTGGAAGATGATAAAGAAAGCGACGATGTAGATGACGACCGAAAGGACCGTCTTCAACAGCGACGCGATCTCCGTTTGGGCGGCTGACCGCAGCACGGTTTCGAATAGAAGCCGCGTCAGCAGCCGAATTACCGAAACCACGAAGACCATCCAGAGAACGACCTTTATTATCCGCAGGATATTTTCAATCAGAGCGACGCCGGTGGTCGTCATCATATCCGGTGCGGTTTCACCGATCTCGAGAGGCCTTGCAACGAGGCTTCCTCGGGGATCCAACTGAAAAGGAAAATGCTTTATCAGATATCCTCGCCCGACCTCTTCGAGCAAAGAAAGAATGACCAAGGCAAGAAGGACAGAGCCTGCAACTAACAGAAAGTAAACGGCTTTTTTTGTAGACATCGGCTGCCGCCATAGATGGTCTGAAAATATGTGGTGCTAAAACATACCAACAATTGTCTTTCCAATCAATAGAAGCGAAAGAAATGAGACGACTATGGCGATGCCCCAGGCGAGTATATTGAAGACGGTCGTATTCCGATGTTCGCCCATTATCTCTTCATTGCTCGCGAGCTTAACGATCGCTATCAGGATGACCGGCAGCAGCAGTCCGTTGACGCATTGCGTAACGAGCAGCAGCGGTATTTGAGGAATACCGGGGATCATCGCGATGAGTGCGCCGATGACGAGCAGGCTGGTAAAGATGCCGAGGAATATAGGAGCCTCGCGGAACGACCGGGAAATACCCTTTTCGAATCCGAGGGCCTCACTCAGCGAGAAAGCTGTGGCCAACGGTAAGACGCCCATCGCGAGCATTGCTGCTCCGAGCAGGCCGACGGCAAACAGATATTTTGCGTATTCACCGGCAATGGGAACCAACGATTCGGCGGCGGTCGCGGCAGTATCAACGTCGTAAACGCCATGAGCATTCAATGTCGCCGCCGTGCAGATGACGATGAACGCCGATATCAAACACGCAAAGATCGTACCGACGATCACGTCCGCCCGCGCAAGGTGCAGTTCGTCTTCGTCCATCCGTTTCTCAACCACAGCCGATTGAACGTAGACCTGCATAAACGGCGTGACGGTGGTTCCGATCAGTGCCACGAGTGTGAACAAATAGATGGTGTCGCTGCTGAAGCTCGGTTTCGCGAAACCAGATGCGACTTGTCCCCAATCCGGCTTTGCCAGAAACGCGGATATTATATATGTAAAGAAAACGAGCGACATCAAGAGAAAGACTCTCTCGACGCTCTTGGCCGTGCCTTTTACGACCAGCCACCAGATCAGCAGCGACGCAACGGGTATCGTGAAGTAACGCGAAACGCCGAAGAGCTCTGAAGCCTGCGCGATCCCGACGAACTCGGAAACGATCACACCCGTGTTCGCAACGAGGAGAGCTGCCATTACAAGAGCCGTCCAACGCACGCCGAACTGTTCGCGGATCAGATCCGCAAGGCCCTGGCCGGTCACGACTCCCATCCGCACGCACATCTCCTGAACGACGATCAGGGCGATCGTCATCGGGATGAATGCCCATAGCAGGCCGTACCCGTAGGCCGCTCCGGCGGTCGAATAGGTCGCGATCCCGCTCGCGTCGTTACCTGAATTTGCCGCGATTATTCCCGGCCCGAGCACGGCCAGATAGGCGTAAAGACGATATTCAGACAGGTTCCGACGCGTGCGCGAGCGAAACCGCTCGAACCTTCCCACCAGCTTCTTTGGTGAAAACTGCGTCAGATCCATGGAACCTACTATCGCCTTCTGTCATCGTGTCTACTTTCGCCCGCAGGCGGAAAGTTGAATATAGCACAGTTAAATGCGGAAGCCCGACTTAGAGCACTGATCTACGAGTCATAGAAAAGATTCTCCTCTAGTTGGGTAGGTTGTGTCTTCGGCGGCGGTGGATCGGCTGGTTCGATCCGCTGAAGGTCAACCGCCTGCCGCGATCCCGCGAACGCCGCGACGAGAAGGACGAACGGTGGAAAAGCAAACGCAGCGATCATCTTCGCCCCCGGCCACGCCCGATCCCCGCAAAATGAGCACCAGACATCGAACCGCTTTAGCCGCAACCGACAGGGTTTGCATGCGTTCCGTGACCGCGGGAGCGAAGCTCGCGGTCCTGAATCTGCGAAGTGCGTGTGCTATCATTGTCCTAAAATATGGCAAAGGAAAATTCTTTCGACATCGTATCCAAGACGGATTACGCCGAGGTTACGAACGCACTAAATCAGACTGAAAAAGAGATCTCGCAGCGGTTCGATTTCAAGGGAAGCAAGGCATCCGTCGAGCTCCAGCAAAAGGACCTGATGCTCGCGGCCGAGGATGAAACCAAGCTGCGGAATATGAACGACATCCTCCAGAGCAAGCTCGTAAAACGCGGTATCTCTCTGAAGGCCCTCGACTATCAAAAGATCGAACCCGCCGCCGGCGGCACCGTCCGCCAACTCGTAAAGGTTCAGCAGGGGATCCCGACTGACAAAGCAAAAGAGGTCGTGAAGTTCATCAAGGACGGCAAGTACAAGGTCCAGGCATCGATCCAAGGCGAAACCGTCCGCGTCTCCGGCAAGGACCGCGATACCCTCCAGGAAGTCATCTCCGCCCTCAAAGGCAAAGACTTCGGTATCGACATGCAGTTCGATAATTACAGGAGCAACTAGTTATGCGCAGGGAATTCAATGTGCTGATCGAAGAAGATGAAGATGGGATTCTGGTGGCATCGGTGCCTGAATTGCCCGGCTGTCACACTCAAGCTAAAACGTTGGATGATCTGATGGTCCGTATTCGTGAGGCAGTTGAGTTGTGTCTTGAAGAGGGGCAAGGGCAGAGCTTCATTCCCAAGTTTGTCGGATTTCAACGTCTTTCGGTCGATCTATGAGCAGTGAGCCTAGTTTGTCCGGAAAGCAATTGATAAGGATCTTGTCGCGTTTTGGTTTCGAGGTTGTGCGGATAAAAGGAAGCCATCATTTTCTCCGGCACGCTGACGGAAGAACGACTGTAATCCCTGTTCATAACAATGAAGACATCGGCAAGGGATTGCTCAGAAAGATTTTGTCTGACTGCGATCTTTCGGTAGATGACCTCACGAATAACTAGCGCCTCAGATGTTTTTTACAGCGATTTATGACTTCACGCTTTGTTAATCTTTTCAAGAAGGACGATCTGGATGAGCAACGCGCGTTTCAGCGCAAGGTTCACGGGATCGTATCGCGGCTGTATCCCGACCAGATATTCACATTCAGCGACGATCCGCTAACGCTTGAGAGTGACGGCAACGTTTATGGCCTCACGAATCTGCATGCGAAGTTTCTGCTTACCGACCAGACTGAAGCGACACTCGAAGAGCTAATTGCGGCGCAGTTCAACGGTATCGTGGCCGTCGTGTCTAAAGCCGATAGTAACCTTCCTTGGGAAGAGGCCCGGAACTTTCTAATGCCGCAGTTGATGCCTGAGGCATTTGGACAGATGGCTCCGGTAGAACTCGCATACAAGAAATTTGTCGAGGGCGTCGCGGTCGGTTTTGTTATTGACGGCGAGTCGACCTATTCGTACGCAAATGTCGAATCACTCGAGAAATGGGGCGTAGATGTCGAAATCCTTTATGCAACCGCTCTAGAAAATTTGCATGCACGCTCGCAAGGAATCGAGATGATGGCGTTTCCGGGCGAAAACGGATTCTTCATCGTTAATACGACGGATGGTTTTGATGCCGTGAGGTTGTTGTCGCCGGAGATGCGTGAGGTCGTCGCCGAGCACATCGGGTCTCCATTCT
>DAIOWA010000296.1:0-4520 GCA_036758705.1 Pyrinomonadaceae bacterium
AGCTAAGGAGCGATAAGCTCAACTGCGGGAAAGTACCGGCGAAATCTACGCGGGTCGCGGGTAAGTATCTTGTATCCCGATATTGCCGCATGGGCTCCGATGAAGAAGTCGGGCAGAGTCGCCGCTCGAACCCCACCCCGCCGCCGATATTCGACATGAGCCTTTCCCGCGAGGAAGGCCGCAGCAAAAGGTATGGCCCGGCGCACAAAATCCTCAGGTGAAAACACCTCGTCAAACTCTGCAGGGGTTTCAAACCTGATCGATGCTTCAGCGTAAATGATAGGATTTATGACCAGTTCCGCCGAATCTCCTACAGAGCTAAGTATGGATGCTGACCATTCGTGCCACTTTGAAGATCTGTCGTAGAGATCGAGTAACACATTACTATCGATCAAAATCATCCTCACCCCATCCACGCGTCCAAGCCATGATCTGGTCGGTAGTCAGATCTAGATTTGCAGTTCCTTTGCCGATTGCCTTGGCGACAATTCGCTCTCCACGTGACATTTTGCCTTTCTTAGGTTTCGCTTTCTCTATCGTGATCTTATTTCCGCTAAAACCGAACTCGACCTCGGAATTGGTGAAGATACCAAACTTCTCGCGAAGCTTGATCGGTATAGTGACCTGGCCTTTAGATGTCACTCTCATAAGTATTACTCCTACAGGTAAGAGTAATACTTTTACATCAGTAAATCAAGAATTTCTCTCTGACCTCTTTGAACTCCGAAAGCCTCTCCTGCCAACCGGCTTCCATCTCATTCAAACTCTCACCTGACTCGATTCCCTTTCTGATCTTGTCGGTGCCACAGACGACGTCGAATGGGTTTTTGCCGAATTCGTATTCGTATTCGTTTTGGCGCCATTGGAAGTGGTTGGGGTAGAGGTCGTAGGCGGTTTTTACCATTGCGATGCCGACGATGACGGGGGTGAAGGCGGCGCGGTCGGTGACGTGGAGAGCTACGCCGCCGCAAGTCTCGCCCTTGAACTCGGAGAACGTCGGCATAAAGTAGCACTCGCGGAAGGCAACGCCGGAAAAGCCGAACTTGCGAAGCTCGGCGGCCCACGCGTAGGGGTCGATATACGACGCGCCGTTTAGTTCGAAGGGCATCGTAGTGCCGCGGCCTTCGGAGAGTTCGGTTCCTTCGAGATGGACGGTCGCGGGGAAGACGGTGCAGGTATCGATGGTCGGGATGTTCGGCGATGGCAAGATCCATGGTAGGCCCGTGTCCTCGTGCCACATCTCGCGGGTCCAACCGGTCATCTCGACGACCTCAAGATCGCAGCCGATGTTCCAGTGCTCGTTGAACATCTTCGCCATTTCGCCGATCGTCATACCGGGTCGCGTCGGCATTTCAAACTGGCCGACGAACGACGTGAACTCCTTTTCTGTCACGTTGCCCTCGACCGTTACGCCGTTGATCGGATTCGGCCGGTCGCACACGATGATGCGTTTGCCGTACTTCGCCGCAGCCATCATGCAGTACGCCATCGTGTAAGTGTAGGTGTAGATGCGGCAGCCAACATCCTGCAGGTCGACGACGAACGTATCGATCTCTTCGCACATCTCTTCGGTCGGCACGCGTGTTTCGCTGTAGAGCGAGTAGACCATCAGCCCGGTTCTCGAATCGCGGACGTGCGGCGTCTCGATCATGTTGTATTGAACATCACCGCGAATGCCGTGCTGCGGGCCGAAAAGAGCGGTGAGGTTGATATCTGGGTGTTCGAAGAAGACGTCCGCGTCGTGGCGAAAGTCCGGAAAAACCGACGCCGGATTGCATACGAGCCCGATCCGCTGGCCGGCGAGCATTGTGAGATCTTCTTCTATAAGGACCTCGATACCGAGGCGCGTGCGCGTTGTGGTGGTCATGGTGATAAAGAAATGAGTCGGGCCGTAGCCCGACTCTAAAAAGTGAAGTGGGATGGAAACTATTTAGCGTCCGTGACAGAAGCGTCGGGAGCGTGCTTGCCGACCGAGGCGATTCCGTTCTCCATCGAGCGTTTGGTCTTGTACATTTCGCTCTTGCCGATCGGCTCGCCGTTGGCGGCTTTCAGTACGAAAAATGCAGAACCGTCTTTCGCTGTTTTGCGTTCGAACCGAGCGTCGCTGCCCGCGTTCTTTTTAACTGATGCAATGCCGCCCTCGGCGCCCTTACGCGAATCGTAACTCTCGCTAGAGAGGATCACTTGTCCGTTCGAAGCCTTCAGATTGAAGGTAAATTTACCAGTCTTTCCAGTTTTGATCTCAAATTTCCCCGGCATATTGATCTCCTTGAATATAAGAAAAAAGTTCGGACGCGTGAAAGTTTAGCACACGCTATTCGAGCGTGTCGCTCGCACTCATAACGTGCGGCTCGAGTTTGTTTCGATTGATGATGCGGGCGCAGCCGTTCCAACGAAGCTTCGCTTCTTCATTATCGCCGCCGGCCATCGATTCGGCCTTCTCGAACCATTCCATCGCCTGAACGAACAGTTCGTAGGTCTGCAATCCGCCCTTCGCGAGCGTTGCCTTCGCTCGGCGTTCATAGACGATCCCGGTGTAATACGCTCGCTCGTATTCGTCGCGAAGTTTTGCGACAAACTCATTGACGTTCGTGTCGCTGATCGCGTAGTCCTTTCCGAAACGGTCGCTCATCGCAAGAACGAGATTCTTGATCGCGTCTTGATTGTCGGCGTCGACCGCGAGAATGTCGAGGTAGATGCTCTCCGCCGCACCCGGCTCGTTCAACAGCCGGTAACGATTCGCCTTCTCAAGCGCCGCGGGAATTGCTTCGGTAGATATGGGTTTGAGTTCGAACATAGCTCGTCACCTCTTCCTCCTAAAGATCCTCACCAACTTCTTCAGCGGATCGTAATGCTCATCGACCACTCGTTCCTTCAATGGAATGATGGCGTTGTCGGTGATGGTGATGTGTTCGGGGCAGACCTTTGTGCAGCATTTTGTGATGTTGCAATAGCCGATGCCGAACTCGTTTTTTAGCTCGTCCACGCGGTTCTCGGTGTCGAGCGGGTGCATCTCGAGAGCGGCGGAGTAGACGAGAAATCGAGGGCCGATGAACTCGTCGTGCTTTACGTGATCGCGCAGGACGTGGCAGACGTCCTGGCAAAGAAAGCATTCGATGCACTTGCGAAATTCCTGCACGCGGTCGACGTCAGATTGCTGCATCCGCCACGTTCCGTCCTCGGCGTCGGGTGGCCGCGGCTTGAACTTCTTGATGCGCTTTTTGACCTCGTAGTTCCAGCTCACATCCGAGATCAGGTCTTTGATCGCCGGAAACGCTCGCATCGGTTCGATGGTGACGGGTTGCGTAATGTCGATCGTGTCGAGCCGCGTCATACACATCAGCTTCGGCTTGCCGTTGATCTCCGCCGAACACGAACCGCATTTGCCGGCCTTGCAATTCCAACGGCAAGCGAGGTCCGGAGCGGACTCGGCCTGTATCTGATGTACCGCGTCAAGCACGACCATGCCCTCAGACACCTCGGTCTGATAGTCCACCATCTCCCCGCCCTCGCTGCCGCCTCGCCTGATTGTGAATGTTGCTTGCGTCATATGTCGTAAGAGTGACGCCTTTAGGCGTTCTCTAGTTAACGAATGAAGAAACGCCTAAAGGCGTCACTCTTACCCCATCTCCTCGATAACCTGTTTCAGCTCCGCCGGCATTTCGGGGATCGGCTCGTGGGAGATCTGCATTTGGCCATCGACCTCTTTCACCGCCACGTTGAACTTAGCGAACTCGGGATCTTTGTCTGGATAGTCCTCGCGAAACTGGCCGCCGCGGCTTTCTTTGCGTTCGATGGCGGAGCGAGTGATTGCTTCGGAAACGGTCAAAAGATTACGCAGATCAAGCGCCGTGTGCCAGCCGGGGTTGAAGTCGATGTTACCTGTGACTGATGACTTCGCGGCACGGTCGTTGAGTTTCACGAGACCGTCGAGGGCCTCCTTCATCTCGTCCTCGAGCCGCACGATGCCCACAAGTTTCTGCATCATATCCTGAAGATCGTGCTGGATGTTGAATGGATTCTCGCCGCCCTCGCGATCGAACGGTTCGAGCGCCCGTTTCGCCTCCGCTTCGACCTGAGTTGCGTCGAGCGAACCATGTCCGTTCTCTTTCGCAAACTGCGCGGCATATTCGCCCGCGCGTTTGCCGAACACGATCAGGTCCGACAACGAATTGCCGCCCAACCGGTTCGCTCCGTTGATGCCGCTCGCACATTCGCCCGCGGCAAACAAGCCCGGCAGCGTCGAAGCCTGTGTATCTGCATCCACACGGATCCCGCCCATGATGTAGTGCGTGGTGGGCCCGACCTCCATCGGCGTGGTCGTGATGTCGAGATTCGCGAGCTGCATAAACTGGTGATACATCGACGGCAGCTTTTTCTTGATGTGCTCCGCCGCGTTCGGCAGCTTCTCTTTGATCCAAGCGATGTCGAGATAGACTCCGCCGTGCGGGGTTCCGCGCCCGGCCTTCACCTCGCGATTGATGCAGCGTGCAACGTGGTCGCGGGTTAGCAACTCGGGC
>DAIOWA010000297.1:0-4513 GCA_036758705.1 Pyrinomonadaceae bacterium
AGGGGAATGAATCCAAAGAGGAAGGGAACTCCCAGTGCTTCGAAGAAAGGCCTGTTCGTAAAAATACCGACTGCGATCCCGATGGCAATCAAAATTGTCGGGATGGTCAAGATAGCGAGGAAGAAACTTTTCATCGACCGGTCAAACGAAAACGACTCATCGTCAATTGTAGCATCAAGAGGCTTCTGGCCACGCTCGTTAACACTCGCGTTTCTGCCCGAGGTTCAGTATTCCTTCCGATCCAGGTCCTCGACTAGCGACGTATTGTCGGCGATGTAGCGGATGTCGTCGATAACCCAGCGGCCGTGCTCTTTCGACATATTTACGGCGTAGAGGATGTCGGGGATGTTGCACCCTTTTGGATATTTAAAATAGACATCGACGTTACCGAGTTCGCCCTTGACCGTCACCTGGCCGTACGAGATCGTTCGCGGATAACTCTTGCCGTTAAGATCGCAATTTTCGTCGAGCGGGCGGAAGGGAAGTCCGTCGCCGAAATGAGGTTTGTCGGTCGGGTTTTTGGCGATGTATTCCTTTTCGCGGGCGAGTTCTTTGATGAAGAGCTTGTAAAGCTCGTCGCTCATCCAACGCTTTCTGGCGTCGATGTTCGCGCGGTTAAAAGCCTGTGAATGCGCCGCGTCATACTTAAAAAACGCCATCACGGCGGCCTTCGGGCCTGGGGTTTGAGCGAATGCGGCGGCCGATGCTGCCAATGTGATCGCTATCGAAAGGATGAGTTGTGAACGTCTCAAAAACATAAATGAGGTGACGCGAACCGCCGACGGTTTTGCGGAGGCATTGCATATTTAAGCTATCAGGGGTAGCTTATTACCGATGCTGTTTCTCAGACGTTTCTCGCCTGCTGCTCTCTTCCTTTCAGCACTAATATTCACATCCTGCTCGGCCCCGACCGGTAACTCGTCGTCCGCGAACTCCGAGGGGAATCGGGTCGCGTCGGTTCAAAAGAAGGCGAACGACAAAGCTGAGGAACTCGGCATGTTGGTCAATTTCACTCTCGAGCCCGAGGATATTGTCTGGCTGCAGAGCGAATCACCGAAGAAGCTCGTCGCGGTGTTTCGTCTGGACGAAGCAGATACGAAAAAGCTGGCTGAGCAATTATCCGCGAGATCTCAAGGGGCCGCGAAGACCGTGACGGTAGAAGATTGGTTTCCGGCGGAATTGGTCGCGGGCGGAGAGACTACCGGGAGCTCGACCGTCGATGGAACCGCTTTCCCTGCCGACGATTTTTACCAGCCG
This sequence comes from Pyrinomonadaceae bacterium, assembly GCA_036758705.1. Taxonomy (GTDB): domain Bacteria; phylum Acidobacteriota; class Blastocatellia; order Pyrinomonadales; family Pyrinomonadaceae; genus OLB17. The sequence continues at coordinate 1,258 of DAIOWA010000297.1, forward strand.
CCGTTCTCGCAAGGCACGATCACACGCATCAACAACACCGACTTTTTTGTACTAGAGATCTCGGCGGTTTAGGCTTCCTCAAACCTCTTTAGTTTTCGGTACAGCGTAGAAAGATCGATCCCGAGCTTTTGGGCGGCGGCGACCTTATCTCCTTCGGATGCGTTCAGCGTGTCGAGAATGTGATGTCGTTCGACAGCCTCAAGCGTCAAACCGTCGCTTGCCGATGCCGACAACTCTCCTGATCCTTTCTGCATCTTCTGTGGAAGATCGGCGAGCGTGATCTCGTCGCCGCTCAGTATGAACGCCCGCTCGATCGAGTTTTCCATCTCGCGGACGTTGCCCGGCCACGTATGCGATCGGAGAGCGTTTGTTGCGTCGTCGCTGATTGGTTTAGGCAGCGAACTTTGTGCGTCGGCGACCTTGGCGATGAAGTGTTTGACGAGCGAAGGAATATCATCCGCCCGCTCTCGCAGCGGCGGCAGCGAGATCTCGATGACGTTGAGGCGGTAGAAAAGATCTTCCCGAAAATTACCGGCTTCGACCTCGTTCGCAAGATCGCGATTGGTCGCGGCAACGATCCTAGCGTCGAATTTTTGCGTCACCGAAGACCCGACTGGCGTGACCTCGTGCTCCTGCAGCGCTCGCAGCAGTCTCACCTGAAGAGGCAGCGGCATCTCACCGATCTCGTCCAGGAAAAGCGTTCCGCCCTCGGCCGATCGAAAGAGTCCCTTCTTGTCGGCGACGGCTCCGGTAAACGCACCTTTCGTATGGCCGAAGAGTTCGCTTTCGAGAAGCGATTCCGGCAGAGCACCGCAGTTTACCGCGAGAAACGGCTTGGCGGAGCGGCTGCTGTTGAAGTGCAGCGAACGCGCGATCAGCTCTTTGCCCGTTCCGCTTTCGCCTAGGATGAGGACGTTCGAATTGGTATCGGCCACTTTCGCAACGAGCTGGAAGACCTGCTGCATCTTCTCGCTCGATCCGATGATCTCTGGGAAATTGTATTGGCGATTCAACTCGCGTCTAAGCGCTCGGTTCTCGGCAAACAGCGTCCTATTCTGTATCGCATTGCGCACACGCTGAAGCAGATCTTCGTTAACGAACGGTTTCGTAACGTAATCGTACGCACCCTTACGCAGCGCCGCGATCGCGGAATCGACCGATGAGAACGCCGTCATAATAATGACAATGGCGTGTTCATCTATCGCCTTGATCCGGTCAAGCAGGGCCAGGCCGTCCATTCCCGCCATCTTGATATCGGTAAGCGTTACGGCGAAATCGTGATCCGGGAAGATGCGGATCGCCGCCTCAGCGCTGTCGGCGGTGAACACCTCGCAACCCTCACCCGCGAGCAAGGTGCGTAGAATGGTCCGCATCAGCTCTTCATCTTCGACGACCAAAACCTTTTGTTTCGCCATATTTACGGCAGTTTACCACATGCCTTGGCACGCTCTGCCCAGCGTGTTAGCATCAAAACATTCTCCTCGGAATTCTCGATGCGGTTGTCACGAATCTTCCAGTTCCCGGCGTTGGTATTGCTGTATGTCCTGACGATTGCGGGCCAGCAGACGAACCCCGTTGACCGCCGCATAGCCAACCCGATAACAGATACGCCGAATATCAATCCGGTCTCATCGCAGCAGGATATAAAAGCCCCGAAGCCTGTTCGTCCGGTTGTGAATCCGGAAGGCGGGGACGGTGAGGTTGTTGTCTATTCGGAGAAGCAATCGGTTGAGGGCGAGGCCGGCAAGCGTGTCGTTACGCACACCGGGAACGTCGATGTTCGTTATGGTATCTACCGCCTCCAGGCCGACAAGATCGTCATCATCGAAGCCGAGAACAAGATGATCGCTGAGGGCAGCGTCGTATTCGATCAGGGTGATGATCAGCGGATCACTGGTGCCCGGGCGACGTGGAACTACAAGACGAAGCTAGGCAACTTTGAAGAATCCACGGGGTTTACAAATCAGACAAACGACGGCACGGTGATTTATTTCACCGCCGAGAAGGTCGAGCGTGTTTCGCTGACCGAAGTGGTCGTGACGAAAGGAATGTTCACTGCCTGCGAAGAGGCTGTGCCGAAATGGTCCTTCACCGCGGACGAAGCTCGTATCAAGCAGAACGACCGCGTGAAGTTGAAAGGAGCGAAGTTCAAGATCAAGGACATCACGCTGCTGCCCGTCCCGTTTGCGTCGATTCCGATCAAAGAGCGTGACCGAGCTTCGGGCTTTCTCACGCCGACGATCGGATTTTCAGGTAACAAGGGATTGCGGCTTTCGGGTGCATACTTTCAGACGCTCGGAAAGTCGGCTGATGTAACGCTTCGGACTGACATCTATACATCTCGCGGTATTGGATACGGCATGGATTTCCGCTCGCGTGCCAACTCGCGGTCGTACTTCAATTTCGGATTCTACGCTGTAAAGGACCGCATCTTCGGAGCGAATGCGAGTCCCGAAAAACCGGACGAAGGCGGTTCGACGGTGTACGCCGAGGGTGTTCAATATTTCTCGAACGGATTCACGGCGGCGGTGGATGTTCGGCTCACATCGAACCTCGCGTTTCGCCAGCAGTTTCTCGATGGCGTTCAGCAGATCATCTCTCCGATCGAGGTCTCGCAGGCATTCGTTAACAAGAGTTGGAACAATTACACGTTTAATCTACTCGCTCGTTCGCAGGTCATTTCGATACCGAACGTCAGCATCAAATCGCGAAATCTGCCGAGTATTAATTTTGAAAAACGCCCGTCGCAGCTTTCGTTTTTTAAGCCGCTTTATTTTTCGTACAAGGCGAGCGTAGAAGGAGTTTCAAGACGAGAGCAGGTGACCGACGTCGCGGCGTATCAGGCACAAACCGGGAACGATCCGGTCGTCTCGCCCGCACTCGGACAGCGGCTCGATATATATCCGCAAGTGTCGCTGCCGATCTCGACGAAGTATGTGAATTTCACTGCGACCGCCGGCGGACGCGTGACCTACTATTCGAACTCGTTCAATGATATGCGGCAGGTCACCGGCCGCGACGTGATCCGCAAATACGGCGAGTTTGAATTCGATGCGCGGCCCGTGGCTCTTGCCCGCAATTATTACGGCAAGGAAGACCGCTTCAAGTTTCGCCACACGATCGAACCATTCTTGACGTATCGCTACATCGGCGGCGTTAACAATTTTCAAAAGATCATCCGCTTCGACTACACCGACACGATCTCCGATACCAACGAGATCGAATTCGGCGTAACAAACCGCTTCTACACACGTCG
>DAIOWA010000298.1:0-4497 GCA_036758705.1 Pyrinomonadaceae bacterium
AAGTCTGATCACCTCTCGTGATAATTGAATTTGTAGCTTTGACACGATCAGCGGCTCGCGCGACGTGCAGTCTTTACTGCCCGGAACTAACGAATTTTCAGATTTTACGTAACAATGTTTGTTGTGAAAACAAACAAAGATTTAATACTTCTGAATTGCTTTGTCAAGAACTTTCTTCAATTCGCTTAAACTTAGTTTGCGGATGCAAACTTTCTGGCCAAAACAAGGCTGATAGACCCGAGGATACTCGGCCTCTCGCCTAGTGAAGACGGGATTATATCGGTCATCTTCACCTCCTGCCGGATGCTACGCTGTCCGGCCTCCTGGATCTCATCTTTTATAAGATCCCAAGCCTTAGTAATACTTCCGCTGATAATGATCGCCTGCGGACTAAAGCCGATCAATAAATTGGATATACCAATTCCAAGGTATTTCGCATTTAACTTCAGCTGATCGATGGCCCGCTGCTCTCCGTTTGTGGAAAGGCCGATGAGATGTTCGATATTCATCAACCCGCCGCAGCCATTTCCATGTGAATTCAGGTATCTCTGGAGCAGGGCCTTTTCGGACGCGTGAGCCTCCCAGCAATCGCGGCGCCCGCACGAGCAATCGACCGGAGCCTCTTCCCCGACAAACATATGCCCGAATTCGCCTGCGGCTCCGTTCTCGCCACGGTATACCTGGCCGTCGATGATGATCCCCGTTCCGATACCTTCTGCTACAAAGACCATGATGAAGTTTCGCATCCGTTTTATATCATCATTACCGAACCAAAGCTCGGCGAGGGCAACGGCGTTCGCATCGTTTTCGATCACAACACTCGCGCCAGTCTGCTCGGTTATCTGTCGACCGATATCCCAGTTAGACCACTGAAAATAGGGCACATAAAGGATTTCGCCGCTTGTTTGATCCGCTATCCCAGGGATGCTCATCCCCACCTCCAGGTCGGCATCAGGATATCGATGGACAAGATCTTTAACCTTTGTCAGGATCTGCTTGTCCATGTAACGGATGTCTGAGGATGTGGGAAACTCTTCGGTCTCCAGCAGGTTTCCTGCCAGGTCCGCGAGCACGATCGTCGTTAGGCTGGGAGTAACGTCGACTCCGATCGCGACCGGCCTTCCCGTCCTAAGCTTCAGCAATGTCGGTTTGCGTCCGCCGGTCGAATCCCCGGTGCCTGTCTCCTCAATAAGCCCCTCGACCTGCAGTTCATCAACAATCGCCGATACTGTCGAACGCTGCAAAGAAGTCTCCCGCGCTATGTCCGCGCGTGAGATGGGCGAGCGCGCCCGCACGTAGTTGAGAACGATCTGTTTATTGATGTCCCGAATCGTGTTATGCCGGGCGATCTGATTTTCAACTTTATGGAGATAAATCTTTTTCATCAAGTCTAGCGGACTTACTTTGTTGTGCGAACAAACAAACAAAATAATATACGATTTACCAAGAACGTCAAGCTGTGACACTGCTAAGCTGTGCAAGACAGCGAGCCGGGTCGAAGCCGACAATGGGAGCGGATTTCAGAAATCAAGGGATTTCCGGATCGATTAGAACTAGGCGGCGGCCGCAAAAGTAGCGGGCGGCTCGGGCGGTGCAACAAATCGCTCTTGGTTCTTTTTCAGAATTCGGGAGATCGTTGAATGGGTGGTGTTGATCGATCGCGCCGCACGTCGCAGATTTCCGTTTGAACACTTCAGAGCGTGTTCGACGAAAGTTGCAGCAGCTTTGACATAGACGCTATCAAGATCGTCGGTCTCCGGGTCAAGTATCACCGTAAGACAATTGTGGCCTTTTTCAGCAGTTGGCAATGGCGAAACGAAACCCCTTGCCTCATGACTAATTAGTAGGTTGACGAGCTGAAGAGTGATCGCCCGTTCGTCTATAGATTCCACCGCAAGTCGCGTTGCGAAATTCCGAAGCTCACGATAGTTACCTTTCCATTCTAGATCCTCGATAGCAGCAAGTGCGGCCTTTTCGACCTGAAACGGAAGCTCAAGACCGATCGTTCCTCTTTCGGTTTCCAACTGATCGAGAAACGTCTCTACGATCCGTTCTTTCTGATAGCGAAGAGGCAGAGTTTCAAGTTGAAGAATGTTCAAACGGTCAAAGAGATCCGCTCGAAAGGCTCCATTGCCCACCATCAACTGCAGATCCTTTGAAGTTGCAGCTATTATTCGAACGTCAATGTCCCGCTCCCGATTGCCGCCTACGCGACGGATGCGTTTTTCCTCGACGGCCTTTAGGAGTTTCGCCTGGAGGCTCAGGGACAGCTCGCCGATCTCATCTAAAAAGAGTGTTCCGCCGTCCGCCGTTTCGAATAGCCCCGATTTCACTGCATTCGCTCCCGTGAACGCCCCTTTCTCGTATCCGAAAAGCTCCGATTCGAGAAGTTCCGCTGTAAAGCTCGCGCAGTTTAGGCTGACGAACTCCTTACGAGATCGTGAACTCATCTCATGAAGTCGCTTAGCAAGGGTTGTCTTTCCAGTGCCCCTCTCACCCGTTATGAGTACATAATGCGGAACTCTCGCGTATAGAGCCACTTTTTCGTCCAAGATTGACAGTTCCTTGACTGGGGTGACATCCGTGTATTGGTCGGCCATAAGGTCTTTTCTCCGTACATTCTTGGATTTTCAGCGCTGTTCGATAGCTTTAGCGGGTTCTCCGAGGACGAAAAACCCGATTCACAAATTCGATATTTCAGCCTTCATAAGTAAAAACCCCCAAAAACCGGAGAGGTTACGTTTTGATAGCAAATTATTTTTTATGGCTGAGAACCGTTATGGAGCGAACATTTCGTTTACCAGAGGATCTCCGTTCTGACCTGGCGGAGATTTTACGCTGTAGCCGGCGAGGCAGCCAGTCGATTCGAGATCAGGTTCAATAAGCCACTCCGGCAGAGTGACGGGTTCTTGTTTGGTGAGTTCTTCAGTAGCGATATTGAGTTCAGGGAGAAAGGAAATGCTTGTCGATTCCGGTGGGTACAGGGACAATACCCGTTCCAGAGCGAGCCACGGTGACTCCTGTGGAAGAAAGAACCTCTGGCGCCCGTGCTGTACGATATTAACGAGTCCCATTCCCCGTAGTTCTCTTATCTGCTCGAATGTAGAAGGACATATCTCTGTAAGCAGTTGTCCCTGAAACCGCGACGATCGCACCGTGACATCTCCGATCAGGTTGACGCTGTTCTTCTCGAAATCAACCACTCTCAGTACTTCAGTGGCCGTTGTTGGAATACTGGCTCGAAGACCAAAGTGCTGTCGAATATCTTTGAGCCATTCTTCCGATATCCGAACACCGACAAGCCTGGTTCCATCATCCGTTGTGGTTCGCACGATATTCAGAGCGTCATGGCTTAGAGTTTTTAGATACTTCCATATCGGAAGCAATGCACCGCTCAAGATATGTACGGTCCTGTTCTCAAATGGAGGTATCTTGTTCTCCTCATTGATCCACCAGTCTTCTGCTTTGGTCTTGGGGACGATCCGATATCGTTGCTTTAACTCGCCCTCCCGCAAATAGGCGATGTTGCGTCCGGAAGGCTTCGTGATCGAGAACATCTGGTATCGTTCACCCGTATCCGGATCGGTATGGGATAAAGTTCTTCTCACCGCTATGAACGAACCGTCTCGTCGGTCCTGAAAGAACTGGTGGATCTCGCTGGCCGCCATGTCCCGATACCTGGCCGGTGTCGTTGCGACTTTAAGTTCGAGCATGTAATAGACAGTTCTTGCTCCAGTCAGAGGATCTGAGTTTAGAACCTGCGGCCATCCCGAGATGGCGACCGACATCGCTTTCAAGTCTTCCATTCCGTCATCGAGTTTTCCTTTTTGTTTTAAATACTCGATGGTCTCAAGGAACGTGGCGTAGAAGTGATCAAATAGTGCGTTCTGCCGGTCAACCTCTAACGAGAGAAGTCTATTCAGGAATCGCGGGATATTTGTCTTCTCGCTATCCGGAACTTCTTCAGCCCCGTCGATGGTCGTCACAAGCCCCATGTCTCTAAGAGCTTGCTTTGGATCGTCGATCCCTTCGATCTCGCGTCCTCGCATAATGCCGGTCAATACGACACTTAACGCCGAACGTCCCTCTCTAGATTCAAGATTATATTTATCAAGGTTTCCGGCCTTTTCGGCACGCCGGTCACCCTTTGTAAGGGCCCCCATATTACCAAGTCGCCGGGCGATGGTTGAGGAGAATCTTTTCTCACCCCCGAGTTCCGTGAAGACGAGCAGATAGACTGGCGGTGCCACTTGACCGGTCCGATGCGTGCGCCCGAAGTCCTGGATCTGTTTATCGGCTGACCATTTTAGTTCAGCAGCAATATGCAGACGTCTCTGTTGATTCCCGACGCTTTTACCCGCGTGAAGGCTGTCTCCCGTCGATGCCACTTCCGACATGATGGCGATCCTCTTGTCGCCTTTCTGAAAGGCATTCTTCTCGTGGAGGTTGATTAGCCTCGATGGAACACCTGCAAGTTGCCGCGGTCTATATTCCAAC
>DAIOWA010000299.1:0-4489 GCA_036758705.1 Pyrinomonadaceae bacterium
GAATTACACGAATTTCACTAATTGTTGCTGATGCTTCAGAGGCGCAGTGTAACCGAACAGCTCAAACATTTGACAATCGCAAATTCGTGCCATTCGTGTAATTCGTGGCTAATTTACTTCGGTTTTAATCCGAGAAGTTCACTCGCCCGCGGGCCTTGGTTGCCGTCGGGGGTGAGTCCGTAGCTGTCGCAGAGGCGTTTGTGGATGCCGGTGTCGTCAACGTAGCACGGTTCGATCGCGTCCTTTCGGCCCAGGATCATCAGGCCGAGGCCTTCGTCGATATATTCGGGACGATCGACGCAGAGCATATAGTCGCCAGAGATCTTGTGGGCCTCGAGTTCGAGTTCGTAGAGCGTCGGGTCGAAGATGCTGAGCGGATTGACGTCGGCATCCGAGTAACTTTCGATCACGCGAGCGAAATCGTAGGCGTGCCGGCCTTCGTGAACGAACGTCCCTTCGCATCCACGCTGGCCGCCGGTGTCGATCGTCTCTTCGGCGATCGCGATATAAACCTCTCCGAGGGCTTCACGCAAACCAAGCCGCTCTTCCGCGATCTTCTCGTTCGTCTCTTTCGGATCGATCAAGCCAGTGATCCCTGAAGCATTGATCTCACTCACCGGCTGCACCCGCACGAGCATATCCGACTTCAGGATATGATTCGCGATCATTCGATGCATGTCGTTGCCATGCTCAAGAATCGCGTCGAACGCATCCTCGACGGATTTGCGATATTTCTTGTCGATTCCTCGATCAAAATTCATGGTAGTAAACGGTGAACGGTAAACAGTAAACGGGAAGATCAGGATCGAAGGTGACGGGCCCAACCATACATCATTCTGCCCAATTCCGCCGCGCGAGCCATCAGGTCGTCGAGTTCGTTACTGGCAATGTAATCGAGCCGCTGACTAATCACTAATTGCGTTTCAACCTCGCTTGTCGAGCCTTGTGCTATAGACAAAAAGTGCAGTTTCTCTTTCTGAAAATTGCGCGCGGCACCCTCCGCAATGTTTGAGGGAATCGAGACCGCCGCTCTGTGAAGCTGCGAGACTAGCCCAAATCTTTCATCCGCCGGAAATTTCTCCGTGCACTTATAAACAAGGACGACAAAATCTACTGCTTTCTTCCAAACTTCTAGATTCTCATGAGCTCTCATTTACTGTTTACCGTTAACTTTTAACTGTTCACAATCTCCCGAATCCACACCAGCTATTGCTGTTGTGCCAAACGATCTCGACGTCCTCGGCCTTTGCGTCTTCCCACCAATCTTCGAATTCTTCCTTCGAGATATAGAACGCGGTCGGGGCGACGAGGTGGTCGAAGACGATGTTGTGCTGTTCGCGCCAGCCGAAGGTGCCGAGGTGGTTGAGATAGTCGTTGTAGAATAGCTTCTTCGCGACCGGTTTCGCGGCGATGTTGGCCGGGCGATAGACGAGCTTTGTTGTCAGGAAAAGCGAAAGCGTCGGCAGCTTTGATAGCTGATAGAGCATCGGCTGACTGATCTTCGACGTAAAGCCTTCGCGGATCGGGTTGACGTACTTCGTGATCCACTCGTTGTTCTCGGCGCCATAGATCCACGCCGAAATGTGCCCGCCCTTTTGAACCTTTGACGCGAGCGAAAGGAACGCTTTTTTCGGATCGGGCGTATGATGAAGAACGCCGACGCTGAATGCGTAGTCGAACGCCCGCTTGAGCGGCAGCTTGAAGATATCGCACTGCACGATATGCGCATTCGGCAGATGGCGGGTCAACGCGAATGCCGACTCGACGCCGTCGCCGAGGTCGATCCCGACAACATCCTTCGCTCCCCATTCGGCCGCGAGCTTCGTATGCCGTCCCTTTCCGCATCCGCCCTCGACAACCGTCTTACCTTCAAAAAACTCTGGCTTCACAGGTTGGAGCCAACCGAGGAATTGATCTAAATACTTCGGATCTTCCTGCGTAAAATGCGTCCACTGCCAGCCGAAGTTCTCGGCGGTTTCGGCCTTGTCAGCCTCGATCTTTCCGAGGTCCGCAAACCGCGGAACACCACGCACGACCTTGTACTCACGCGAGCACTTCTTGCACGTCAGCACGCCTTCGATGATCTCTTTGTCGTCGTATTTGCTCGCATAAGCCAGCAAAATGTCGCCGCCGCACGTCGGGCAGGCTAGCAAATCAAGCAGTCTTTCTTTCATTACAAAAATTGAAAGCGGATCGTGCGAGTTAGGCGGATCAAAACGGATCAATCACTCAAACGATCGAGGATGATCCCTTTCGATCCGTCCGATCCGCTTCACCCGCGTTCAAAAATACTTCTAAATTGCGCGTACTCCTCGAATGGAAACGGCTGGCGCCAGTTGAACTCGAACTCGTCGGTGTCGCGATCTTCGTACAGTTGCTCGAATGTCACCCGGAATGCTTCGAGCGTCTCGGCGACGGTTCCCGAGTGCGAATAAACCAGCTCTCGCTCCGTGGAATCACGATCTTCAGTCGGATACTGGAATATCTCTATCGTCAGAGCGTCACCGCTTCGCACAAAATGAAAATCGAACTCCTCCGGATCGCGATTCCATTTCAGCACACGCTCAGCCGTAGATGACGGATCGGCCAATTCGGTCAATATCCGCATCAGATCGGGCAGTGCCGTCTCATGCGGAGCGTGGGCGGTCGTCGTGTGAAACTCGTTCACGCCGTCCTCAAACCCTATCGACATCCATCCGCACTGCGGGCTATTGAAACTGACCTCTAGTTTCCGTGTCATAATCGCAAGCCTTAATTGTAAATGGTTGCCACCTAATTGTTAATTGACTGGGAACTCGAAACTCACAACTCGAAACTGGTGACTTATTCTACAGTTTCGAGTTACGAGTTATCAGTTTCGAGTTTCGGGGATTACAATTTCAATAATGCGGCAGTATCACGACCTTCTCAAACACATTCTCGAAACCGGCACGCGGCATGAGGACCGGACCGGAGTCGGGACGATCTCGGCGTTCGGATATCAGACGCGGTTTGATCTGCGGGAAGGATTTCCTATAGTTACCACGAAACGAGTGCCGTTTCGGTGGGTCGCGGAGGAATTGTTCTGGTTCCTGAGCGGCTCGACCGACGAGGCCGATCTGCGTGCTCGCGGCGTAGATATCTGGCAGGAATGGGCGACGGAAGAGCAAACCGCGAGGTTCGATCGCAAAGAAGGTGATCTCGGACCAGTTTACGGTTATCTTTGGCGGTCGTTCGGCGGAGATTATCCGCAGACAAATGGCATCGACCAGATCGCAAGGTTAATAAAAGAGATCGAAACCAATCCGAACTCACGCCGTCTGATCGTGACGGGCTGGAATCCGGAAACGTGCGACGATGTAGCCCTGCCGCCGTGCCATACGCTGTTTCAATTCAAGGTCGAAATGTCGGAACCGCCTGCGTCAGCGGGCGGCCAGACGGGCGGACGAGGGCGTCGGCGTTCCAGTGGCACACTTCATTGCCAGCTCTATCAACGCTCCGCCGACGCATTCCTCGGCGTGCCGTTCAATATCTCCAGCTACGCGCTTCTCACGCATCTTGTCGCTCATGTCTGCGGGCTCGAGGTAGGCGATTTTATCCATACCTTTGGTGACCTACATATCTACTCGAATCACCTTGAACAGGTCAATGAACTGCTCTCCCGCGAACCGCTTGAACTGCCGAAACTTCAACTCGAAAACGCCGACACCCTTAAAGGACTCGACGGCCTGCTCAATTTCAAATTCGAGAATTTGAAATTAGAGAACTACCAGTCCTACGGAAAGATCGCAGCTCCGGTCGCGGTGTAATATCATTTACATACATATAAAATATATGTACATTAATAGATGAAAGTCACCTGGGACGAGAAGAAACGGAAGCAGGTGATCAAAGACCACGGGGTTGATCTCGCGAAGATCGAAGATATTCTCGACGACCCTTATGCCATTGACTTCGGTGACGCTGGCCACTCCACTGAGGAAGAACGGCGAATCCTTGTCGGGAAAACAGCTGCATACGGTTTAGTCGCCGTGGTTTATACGGTGCGTGGACAAGAGACTCGATTTATAACTGCTCGCCGGGCGGAAAACTGGATGGTACGTGAGTATGAAACGCAAAGACGAAGATATTGATGATCCTCTGGCTCTTAGCGAGGCGGAATTCAGGAAAAGATTCACGCGCATTAGTGTGGACGAACTACCGGAACCCATACGCAAAAGGCGAGAGGCTGCTCGCAAGAAACTGAAGGGCCGCGTAACGATATATTTTGATGCCGAAATAATCGACAGGTTCAAAGAGAAAGGAAAGCGTGAGGGCGTTGGCTATCAAACGCTGATGAACGAGGCTCTTAGAACTGTTGTCGAACGTGAGGTCAATGCCGATCTAAAAGAGGATATGTTGAAGGATAAAAAGTTCTTGAAACGACTGAAATCCGCTCTTTCGGCTTGATTCATTTTCATGCATTCAGGAAAAACACCGGTCGATCAGCCGGTGTTTTTTGTATTTGCAG
>DAIOWA010000300.1:0-4485 GCA_036758705.1 Pyrinomonadaceae bacterium
CAGGCCGAGGTGTTCCTTCGGCGTGACGTAGCATAGCATCGCGGTCCCAAACCACCCGATCATCGCGGCACCGATGCCGCTTGTGATGTGATCGTAACCGGGCGCGATGTCGGTCGTCAGCGGCCCGAGCGTGTAAAACGGCGCTTCGCCGCACACCTCGAGTTGCTTGTCCATGTTCTCTTTGATCAAGTGCATCGGCACGTGGCCGGGACCTTCGATCATGGTCTGGCAATCCATCTCCCACGCAATCTTGGTCAACTCGCCGAGCGTGTCGAGCTCGGCAAACTGAGCTTCGTCGTTCGCATCCGCGATCGAACCCGGCCGCAATCCGTCGCCCAGTGAAAAGGCCACATCATACGTGCGCATGATCTCGCAGATCTCGCGAAATCTCGTATACAAGAAACTCTCTTCATGATGAGCCAGACACCACTTGGCCATGATCGAACCGCCGCGGCTCACTATTCCCGTCGTGCGTTTCGCTGTCAGCGGAATGTACGGCAGTCGCACTCCGGCGTGGATCGTAAAGTAATCGACGCCCTGCTCGGCCTGCTCGATCAGCGTGTCGCGATAGATCTCCCACGTCAGATCTTCGGCCTTACCGTTCACCTTTTCGAGCGCCTGATAGATCGGCACGGTCCCGATCGGCACCGGCGAATTCCGCAGGATCCACTCGCGGGTCGCGTGAATGTTCTTGCCCGTTGAGAGGTCCATCACCGTGTCGGCACCCCACAGCGTCGACCAGCGCATCTTCTCGACCTCTTCCTCGATAGACGAGGCGACCGCGGAGTTGCCGATATTGGCGTTGATCTTGACGAGGAAGTTGCGGCCGATCGCCATCGGTTCGGATTCGGGATGGTTGATGTTGTTTGGGATGATCGCACGCCCGCGAGCGACCTCATCACGGACGAATTCAGCCGTGACAAACTCGGGAATTGCCGCTCCGAAGGAGTCGCCTTTGTGCTGATGCATCAGCGACGAGCGATCTGTCCCGTCGCCGTTCTGCAGCGTCTCGAAAGCGATCTTTCTGCCGAGATTTTCGCGTATCGCGACGAACTCCATCTCAGGCGTAATAACGCCCTTGCGAGCATAATGCATCTGAGTGACGCACTGCCCTGCTTTCGCTCTCAAAGGAGCACGTCGGAGACCCGGAAATTCTTCGAGCGCTCCGCTATCTTTCACACGAGCGATGTCTTCGGCACCCTTTGTGAGATAGCCGTTGTCCTGCGGCAGCACCTCGCGGCCTTCGTACTCCTCGACGTCACCGCGGGCGACGATCCAATCGCGCCGATGTGCCGGAAGCCCGTCGCGTACGTCGTGCTTCTGCGTCGGGTCGGTCCACGGCCCGCTCGTATCGTAAACGCGGACCGGAGCGTTCTCCTCAAGCGTGCCGTCCATCGCCTTCGACGGCGACAACGCTATCTCGCGAAACGGCACTCTAAGCCCGTTCGATTCGACGTAGATCCTTTGTGAAGCCGGAAGCTTGATCGTATCCGAAGTGGCTTCTTCTTTTACTATTAACTTTTCACTTTTTACTTGAGACATCGTTTTTCTCCCTTCGTCGGTATTATCCGCATCAGGTTTTAGGGTCTTGTGTGTTAAACAACTCTCAGCCGATCCGGCTCCCCTGAAAACTTTTTGCTGTAGGCCTTTATTTTACGCCATTTACGCCCAAAATCCCAAAAATTCACATTTTCCCACAAATTTCTTTGCGCATCTCGTCCAAAAACAGGCTATACTCTTCAAAGTCTTTGTCCACGGTTTAACATACGAGGGTTTTCTTCAAGGGAGGTAGGGCAATGTGGAAACTGCTGTCTGGAATTGCGTTAGTTGTTTTGCTGGATGTCGCATTCATCTGGATGATGGCAGTCGAACCTGACTCTCCTGAGATGGCCCAGGCTATCGGGCCCACCGCCGCTATTCCCGTAATTCACAGCGATCAGACGATCGCCGAACCCGTCGCGATCGACGACAGCACTGAGCCGGTCATCGACGACAGTTTTGAAGCGCGCGAGATTCGAGCAAACCGTTCGAACAGGCGCGGCGCTGGATACTCCGGCTCGGCCGCACAACCCGATGCCGTAACAGTCACCGCAACCGCTCCAACTAAGCTCTTCAAGGACACGATCATCTGGATCGGCCGGACGGAGGTTCCGGTAAAGATCGATCCGCGAGACGATGTCGCGATCAGCGCGGAGTCGAAGCAGATTGAATCAATGCAGGCAAGTATCTCTGAATCTCCCGCACCTCGGGAAACCAGCGAGAAGAGGAAGCGTTCGTTTGGGGCAAAGGCCTTCGGCGTGATCCGAAAACCATACGATTGGGCTAAGGCCGTCGCCGATAAACTTCACTAGTTTCCGTATATCTCGTCCATAAGCCGAGCGATCTCGCGGCCCGTATCGCCGCCGATGCTCGGTTTTTTGTTGCTTAACACGGCGTCCGTAAAATCCTCGATCAGCGGCTCGTCAGTGTTCGTTCCGTTGGGATGCGATTCACTCCTTTCGCCGCCCTTTGTCACCATCCGAATATCTCCACGATTCAGCGTTGGTATGTGGATCGAACCTTCAGTCCCGAATATCTCCAGCGTATCCTGATGCTCGTTTGCTCCGTGGGTTACGGTGACGGTTGCGACTGGGCCGTTCTCAAATTCAAGCGTCGCGACGGCCGTATCCTCAACCTCGCGATCTTTCCACTCGACGTTTGCCGCGAGCGACGACATCCGGCGGACGCTGCCGAAGAGGTTCGTCAGCACCTCCAGCCGGTGACAGCCGAAGTCCATCATCGGCCCGCCGCCGTTCTTTGCCTTCTCCAAAAACCAGTGCCGCGGATCGTCGGGAGCCAGATCCACATATTCGAAGGAATTGATCTGTGCAACGACCGGCCGCCCGATCTCTTCCGAGGCTAAGATCTCGCGGACGCGTGCGAGTACCGGATAGAATCGCCGATAGTAAGCGATGCCAAGCTTAACGCCGTTCGCTTCGCAAGCCGCGATCATCGCGTCACACTCAGCCGCATTCATCGCCATCGGCTTTTCGCACAGCACGTGCTTGCCGGCTTCCGCAGCGGCGATCGTCTGCGGTGCGTGGAGATATACCGGCGTTGCGATGTAAACCGCATCGACCTCGTCGCCCTTCACCAACTCGCGCCAATCCGCGTACCAACGCTTCGCTCCGAACTCGCGTGCGAACTCCTCAGCCTTGTCCGCATTCGCCCGAGCGATCGCCGTCAGCTCGCAGTTCGGCAGATCATTTATCGCCGGCGCAACCCGCCTTCGCACAATGTCTCCAGCCCCGATGATTCCCCATCTCACTGTTTTAGCCATTGTGGATAAGATAACAAATCGCGGGAAACATCAGGACTAGTTGCGGAATCGTATATCCTAAACCTATGAAACGAATTATTGGGATGCTGCTGCTCGTGTCTATCGTTACCGCTTTCGGCTGCGCAAACGCGGCTCCGACCGGCGGTCTTATCGGAGAGTTCACGGCCTCTGACGGGGTGAAGTTCAAGGTTGAGACAGTCGCGACAGGCCTCGAAGTTCCGTGGGGATTCGCGTGGATGCCGAACGGCGATATGTTCTTCACCGAACGACCCGGACGCGTTCGTCTGCTGGAGAAGGGCAAGCTGCGTCCCGATCCCGTTTTCGTCGTACCCGATGTCGAACCATCCAGCGAGAGCGGCCTGATGGACATCAGCGTTCATCCAAACTTCGCGGCGAACTCGTTCGTCTATCTCGCCTACGCCTATCGAGCCGACGGAAAACAGGTGAAGGTCGTGCGATACAAGTACGCTAAGGGCAGAAACCCGAACGGTAGTGAGGGTGCCCCTACACTAACCGAACCCCAAACGATCGTCGACAATATTCCCGGCGCTCCCAACCACGCCGGAACTCGCGCACGGTTCGGTCCCGACGGAAAACTCTACGTCACCACGGGCGATTCGACCGACTGGAACCTCGCGCAGAATAACAATTCGCTCGCGGGTAAGACTCTGCGATTGAACGACGACGGAACCGTCCCGAAAGACAATCCATTCGTCGGCAAGGAAGGATATCGGCCCGAGATCTGGACGACCGGACATCGCAACCCGCAGGGACTGGCATGGCAGCCGGGCAGTGGTCTGATGTTCCAAACCGAACACGGCCCGAGCCAGTTCGAAGGACGCGGCGGCGGTGCGGATGAAGTGAATATCGTCGAAGCAGGCAAGAATTACGGCTGGCCGACGATCTATGGAAAGATGACGCAGGAAGGGATGGTTTCGCCGCTGCTTGAATACACGCCCGCGTGTGCTCCGGCAAGCGGCGCGTTCTACAACGGTGACAAACTGCCGCAATTCAAAGGCAACTTTTTCCTCGGCTGCCTCCGCGGTGCTCGGATCATCCGCATAGTACTCGACGGCCGCAAGGTCGTCAGCCAGGAAGATCTGTTGAGCGGCAACCTCGGCCGCATCCGCGAGATCGGCCAAGGCCCGGATGGATTCATCTACTTC
>DAIOWA010000301.1:0-4485 GCA_036758705.1 Pyrinomonadaceae bacterium
TCGAGGGCCGCAACGAAGCGATCACCACCGCGTCGATGGCTCGGCCGGTCGACCGGGAGAATCCGAACACGCGGTTCGTCGAACTAAAGGGAGTCGAACCGCCATTCCCTCTCGTTGGCTCTTTCGATCTCGATGATGGACAGGCATTCGATCATAAGCTGCTCGAAAATAGCGGTGCGGTCGTCGCACGCATCCTGCTCGAAGACCTGAACGTAAAGGTCGGCGACAAGATCAAGATGGGCGAAGGCGAATTCACCATTCGCGGATCGTTCGATCAGGAGCCCGGCGGATCTAGCGGATTCCGGCTCGGAGCAAGAGTATTCGTCGAGCGTAAAGCGTTCGATGAGGCCGGCATAACTCGCAACTCAGGCCGAGTCCGGCGGCGAATTCTGTACCGTACCACTGACAACCCGACTCAGCTCGTCTCCGAACTTCGCGACGCTCTCAAAGGAACGACGATCCAAGTACAGTCGTATCGTGAAACGCAGGAAAACATCGGCGAGCAGTTCACACGAACCGAGAATTATCTCGCGCTTACCGGCTTGCTCATCCTGGTACTCGGTGGCGTTGGCGTATGGAACGTCGCCCGAGCTTTCGTCGAGCAGAAACGAAAAACGGTTGCGGTTCTTAAATGCCTTGGAGCCGGCGGAACAAAGATCATTTCGGTTTACCTGCTGCAGATCCTAACCCTCGGTTTCGTCGGAAGCGTCTTCGGCGTCGTACTCGCACAGCTTGGACTGCTTTTCGTCCGTTCAAGATTCGCCGCCGATCTGCCGGAAAATATGTCGTATGCCGTCGGCATCTCGACCGCGGTTCAGGGCGTGATCCTCGGTGTCCTGATCTCGATGATCTTCTCGGCGTTGCCGCTGCTCCAGGTACGCAACATCAAACCGCGGCTTCTGCTGCGTGACGAGAACAACATCAGCCTGCGGCGGCTAGACCCGATAAAATGGCTCCTCGGCGGCGTCTCGATCTCCGCACTTCTCGCTCTTGCGGTGTGGCAGGCCGGTTCGATCCGCGTCGGGCTCCTATTCCTCGGCGGATTAGCGGCGACATCAGCAGTCCTTTACATTGCCGCCATCGTGCTCACGCTGGTTCTTCGGCGATTGAGATCTATCGGCCCATTTGCAGTTTCGCAGGCGATCAATTCTCTGCATCGTCCGGGCAACCAGACCCGCATAATCCTTCTCGCCGTCGGCCTCGGAGCGTTCGTCGTACTGACCGTTCAATCGCTCCAAGCGAATCTACTCCGCGAGTTCGATTTCTCTCGCAACCAGCGTCTGCCTAGCCTATTTTTCGTAGATATTCAAAAGAGCCAGATCGAACCACTCGCTGCACTGATCGCGGGCAGAGTCAACGAAGAGCCGGAACAAACTCCGACGGTTCGTGCCCGCATCGCATTCATCAACGGCCAGCCGATCGACTTTCAGCAGCGTGAAGTCCGACAGCAGCAAGGTCAGATCGGCCGCGAATTTGCGGTAACCTATCGCGAAAAGCTAGACGACAACGAATCCGTCATCGCCGGGCAATGGTGGACATCGACGGATGGCGTCGCCGAAGTTTCGGTCGAGGAAGATATGGCGGAGCGGTTGAAAGTAATTCCCGGCGATTCGATCACTTTCGACATCTCGGGCCGCAAGCTCACGGCACGCGTCGGAAACATCCGCAAGCTCGACCTGCGAAACACGCGGACGGCTTTCATATTCGTCTTTCGTCCCGGCACGTTAGAATCTGCTCCGCAAAGTTTCGCCGCAACTGTCCTTAGCCGGATCTCGGCGACCGACCGTCAACGGCTTCAGCGTGACATTCTTGCGGCCTACCCCAATGTTCAGATCTTCGACGTCGCCGACATCGTCTCGACCGTCCAACGGCTCGTAAACAATTTCGTGATCGCGATCTCGTTTGTTGGAAGCTTTGTGATACTAAGCGGAATTCTGATATTGATCGGTTCCGTGGCGCTGACGAAATCGCAGCGGATCTACGAGAACGCCGTCCTCAAAACTCTCGGAGCAAAGCGCACAACTTTGGCCGCGATCCTCTTTGCGGAATACGGAATTCTCGGTTTGCTTTCGGGATTGATCGGGGCCGGCTTTGCGGTCGCTCTCTCCTGGGCAGTCAGCAAATTTGTGATGAATATCTCGTGGGAATTCGATCCTTTGCTGACGGTGACGGGTGTGGCAGCTACGGCCGCGATCGTAATGCTCGTCGGTGCCGCCGCGAGCTTTGACGTGCTGTTCAGAAAGCCGCTTCAAACGCTGCGATCGCAGTAACTCAATCAGCGTGCTGGAAGGGATGTTCGGCAAGAACCGCCCGCATACAGACCTGGCCGAACAAGGTTTCAAGGTACGCTCCGAAACGATGCAGTACGGGCACGAGGTCCTTCTTGTCGAGAGCCGCGTGAACCTCTTCGTTAAACCTCTCAAACGTCTCCTCATCCTTGTAATGAAGGAACCGGATGGTGATCGTAACGAAATCGGCGAGCTCCTGTTTCAGGTGGCCAACCTTTTCCTTGACTGGCGATTCCTCTGCCGCCTTAACAGCCTTCAATATTCCCCACAGATGCTCGCGCAAGATCAGCGACTGATCGAGTTTGATCTGAAATCTCGGGAAGAAGTCGAATAGAGTAGCTTTTTGGTCGACAGTCCGAGCAAGATCCAAAAGTATCTGCTGAAAACTGTCGAGCAACAGCGAATAGGCAGTCTCTGTTCGTGCAAAAACCGATGTCGGCGGGAGCACGCCGACAATGCCGCGAAGCTCCTGTTGAAAAACCTTCTTCAACTCCAGCGAAGCTACGTACGACGCGCTGTCGAGCGAGTTGAACAGCGTCGCTTCTTCGTTTGGATTGCGAGCAAGTCGCAAGTTGATGTGGTCGATCATCCCGCGGGCCTGGTCGTGTACTGCAGCAAGGATCAGAAGAGCCGGCTTAACAGGTTCGTCATCGCGCATCATCCTGCCGACGATCCCGAGATATCGCAGAGCCGCCGCAACTCGCGGAACCACGTCGAGGTAATCGACACGATCCGACAGGTCGATATCTTCTCGCTCAAACAGGTCGCGCAAGTTTGTCGGCAGCGTTACATATGCTCCGTCAAACGAATATCGACGAAGCTTCTCGTCAACCGGATCGCTGTCGAGCCGCCGCAAAAGCGAAGCGACAAATGCCTGCCATTCGCCGATCGAAACATTCGTCGCTCGCGAGTGCGAGTCGACAAGGAGCACGGAATCCCTGATGATCGCCGAAAAGGAATCGATCTGCCGCCGTGTCAATCCGAGATCATCGATCATCGAATCGCCGCCAACATTTTGCATGCGGATCGTCAGCCGAGAGAGATGCATCAGCGAGAGCGATAGTATTCGAAACTCACGGCGAAGATCCGGCACGGCAGAACGGCTGTCCGCCGCGAAGGTCGATTGGCATGTGGAAGCAAATGAGCGAATGCCTGATAGCCAGGCTCCTATCTCAAAGGCCAATTCTTCTGCGTCAAAAACGGGAAGGCTTCGATCCATGTCCGGCTCGATCGAATCGGGCGACACGACAATAGGTGCATCGGTTACGGAAAGTGATGTGTAGGTTTCCAAGTGAAAAGGCCTCTTGAGGGATTCTGCGGGCGGGCGGCTTTCGGTGAGTAAAAAGCCTATATTAGTTATAACGTTAAGCCGCCGGAATGGCAATATAATTCTTGCATCTGCTTAGTTTATGAACGAAATACCTACCCCGCGACGCGTCCTCATAGCGAGTGGAAACCAGGGGAAGATCCGTGAGTTCGGCTTCCTTCTCAGGCCCCTGAACATTGCCCTCGCAACCTTGACTGACTTCCCGGCGATCTACGAACCCGAAGAAACCGGCACCACATTCGGCGCTAACGCGGAATCAAAGGCGACATATTACGCATTGCAAACCGGCGAATGGTCGATCGCTGACGATTCCGGACTCGAGATCGATTTTCTCGATGGACGTCCCGGTGTTCTTTCGGCTCGCTACGGTGGGGTCGAAGCCTCGTATCAGGAAAAGATGCAGCTTGTGCTGAACGAACTCAGCAATGCGCCAAAAGATGAACGCAGAGCGCAATTCGTTTCGGTCATCGCACTCGCGGATCCGTCCGGAGAGATCCGCTTCACTGCCGAAGGAATCTGCCGCGGTTCGATCGCGAACGAGCCTCGTGGAAGCAACGGATTTGGCTACGATCCCATCTTCATACCCGACGGTTTTGATCGCACGTTCGGCGAGATGTCGGACGAAGCGAAGCGCTCTTTAAGCCATCGCGGAAAAGCCTCTTTACAGTTTATTCGTAAAATGACCGATTTTACGGGCGTTTGACTTGACCTATTCATTTTTGGCCTGTAAATTCCTTATTGAAAACGGGGCGTAGCACAGCCTGGTAGTGCGCACGGTTTGGGACCGTGAGGCCGCAAGTTCGAATCTTGCCGCCCCGACCAACAGGCTGGCTAAAACCCTTTGCCCGCAAATCAGATTTTCCGATCTTT
>DAIOWA010000302.1:0-4475 GCA_036758705.1 Pyrinomonadaceae bacterium
CGGTTCGAGCTTCAGGTTCTTCGGTGCGTACTTCATACCGATGCGGTAGTAGAGGCGCCCCGGGCCTTGCTTGTCGATAAGGAGATTCACCGGAGTGCGGACGGGGGCGTCCGCGTTCCCGCCGCCTTGCTCGACAAGATACGACATAGGGATGGTCAGCTCGTTCGAATCGATCGAGCGTCCCTTGAACGTCTGCTCGCCGGCGTAGGTGTTGCCCAGCCAGACTCGCGAAACGAAATCGGGCGTAACCTTTTCGAACGCGTTGAAGTATTTGTCCATCGCGAGCAGGATGAACACGTTCTCCTGCGTCGTTCCCCAATGCCCTTTCTTGCGGTGAGCCAACAGGCCGCGGACGAGTTTCGGGATGAGATCGTTGGCGGGACCGCGGACGCCTTCGTCCGCCCGTGTCGACCCTGTACTCGCGGACGAAGGCGTCCGCGTTCCGAGCTTGATCATCGCTTCGAGCAGTACGCCGTCGGCACGCCGGTTTGAATGCATGATCAGCCATCCGCCATCGCCGTAGTCGGTGACGAAGTTCGCGGTCGATGCGGTCTCGGTCGTACGGTTCAGCAGGAATCGCACGATCTGATCGACTTCTGCCGTCGAACCCTGATCGTCAGCGATCACCGAGAGCAGCCATCCGAGAGCCTCGAACGGCATTTTGGTGTCGTACATCGCCGTATCGCCGGTGGCTGATGGAACGCGTGCTTCGGCGAGCAACTTCTTAGCCTTCGCAACGTCCTTGTCGCCCATCATATCGCGGACGTACAGCGCGTACGCCGAGATCGTCCAGCGGACCTGCGGTGACGACATATACCACTGGTCCTTCATATGGCTTTCGATGTTCTTCAAGTACGGCTTCGTCTTGTTGAGCATCTCGTCCGGCACCTTGTAGCCCTTCGCCTTCGCGAGTGTGAGGGCGTGGGCGACGTGGATCGTGAGGAACGGATATTCGTACCGCTCGCGGTCGCGACGCCACAGTCCGAAGCTGCCGTCGTTTCGCTGACGTGATTGGAGTATCTCGATATCGCGTGCGAACTGTTTCGCGAGTGCGTCGGCGTTCGGCATGTCCTTCGCCTTGAAAGCCGAGAGGACATCCTTCATCGCGGCGATCGAGATCATCCGCGACGAGATCTGCTCCGAACAGGCGTACGGATAATTCGTCAGGTAGATGAACGCGTCGGTCAATTCCTGAAGCTGCGTCGAGCTTGTCGTGACCTCGAGTCCGCCGAACTGCGGATACACGTCTCCCGGAGTTTGGACCGGCTGGATTATCGCTCCGTTCTCATCGGTCGTGCCGTAGGTGGCGAATGCCTCGGTTGTCGCGGGTGTCCACACCGGCAGCGAGATCTCCGCCGCGTCGGCGAATGAGCCCGAGCTGACCGCGATCTGGAATCTCGCGGTACCGGCTTTCACGGTCGTTACCGGGAATCGGACCTCTTCGCGGGAGTTGGCTTTGACGAGTACACGCCGTCCCGACTGGACCGCAGGCGTCCCGCCTGCAACGCCGCTCGCGGCGTCAACGATCTGTGCGTTTGAAGTTCTTAGAGCAACGTCAACCGCCATATCCTTGTCGGTTTGGTTTTGAACGACGACGGGCAGTTGGATCTGATCGCCGAAGTTCATAAACCTCGGTGCCGACGGGCGGACCATCAGCGGCTGTTTTGCTGTAATGTTCGATTCGGTCTTGCCGAAGCGCTTACCCGCATCGACCGAGACCGCCGTCACGCGATAGCGGGTCAGGTTGTCCGGCAGCTTCACGTCGACCGTCGCTCGTCCGTTCGAGTCGGTCTTAACCGATGGCGACCATACGGCGAGTGCGTTGAAGTTCTCGCGGAGGTTGATCGGCGAATTTGCGCCATCGTCCGACCTCATTTCATTTGCGACAGCTGCATCGGCTACCATCTCGGCTCGGGCCATCTTTGGAGCCGGAGCTGGGGTCATCGCTAAGCGACGTCCGGACAGTCCTGCACCCGATGCCATTATCTCCTGCCCTTCCGTAACTGGGGGCGGGGGTGGAGTTTTCACATCACCCGGATTCGCGAGCAGCACATCCTTACGCATATGGTGGTCGGTGACGCCGGTGCCGCGGGCGGTGTAGAAGACGGCCATCGGGTCGGCGATGGTGTATCGCGAGAGTGCGAGGACGGATTCGTCAACGATCACGACCGCGACCTCGCTGCTTGCGACCGGCTCGCCGCGATGGTCCTTCACCTGGATATCGACCTTGGTCTCGCCGCCGGGTGCGAGAGTTTTTTCCTTCGGCTCGGCAGTGACCGTCAGTTTGCGTGATTCGGTCGTTACAGAGAGATTAAGATTGCCGCTTGCGTAAGCTGGGCGTTTCGCAAGCGGAGCGCGGACGCCATCGTCCGCCCGTTTGGGCTCTCCACTCGCGGACGAAGGCGTCCGCGTTCCTTCCGGCTGTCGTTCCGCGGCTCCGACAAGATCGACCTGAGCGTAGATATTCGGGAGATATTTCTCATCGATCGGGACCTTGAGCGTGATCGACGAATCCTTCATAGTGAACCGTTCGGTTTTAACCAGGCCGTCTCGGCGGAGCGTGAGCACGCCTTCCGCGGGCGTGAATGGAGCGATCACGAGAAGTTCGGCAACATCGCCGGGAGCGTAGTCCTTTTTCGAAGGAATTATCTGTACTTCTTCCTGTTCGACGTTGCGTTTCGGAGGCGTTTTACCGCCGGGAACCCAGACGGTGAACTCGCTCTCGTTAAAACGCTCGCGGTCGTCCATGACGGTCGCGGTAATCGTGTATCGGCCGCCGTTCTTGGCGACGAATGTGCACTTTGCGAGGCCAGCAGACTGGCCGCCCGCTGACGCAGGCGGTTCTGACGCGCCCGACTTGACCGTGCAGGTCTGTTCGTCGACCGTGACCTCTTTCCACTCGCCCTTATCGAACTGCCAGTCCTTGAGGACCGCCTTGATCTCGACATCGCGATTGGCTATCAGCTTGCCGTCGAGGTCCGAGACGATCGATTCGACGACAATGTTCTCGCCCTTTTGGACGAACGTTCGCGGTGTGCGAATGCCGACGTATAGATCGGACGGATGCACGAGCAGCGACGTCTGTCCTGCCCAAGTCTGGCGGTTCACGTCCTGAACCGAAGCAGATGCTGAGATCGTGTATGGACGCGGCGGTTTGACGGAGTCGAAATCGATCTTGAGCAAGTGCTTGCCGCTAGCGTCGGTGACGCCCTTGAAATACTGCGTCGTCCCGCCGCCGTACGGCCGACCGCCGTAATCGGAAAATCTCCACCACGGAACCCACGTGCCGAACGTGAAGTCGTCGCGGTTGGGCGGCGTGTAGCTGGTCGGCGTGGCGGTGACGGTCCAGTTGGTCTCGGCGTTTGCCAGTCCGCCGCCCGCGTAGTATTTTGCATCGACGGAAAGATCGGCATGGCCGCCGACGAAGTGTGGACCTTCGCTATCGACCTTTGCCGTCACCTCAAACTCAGGCCGGCGAAATTCCTGGATCTGGAACTGATGCGCGTATGTAAACCCGGTAAGGGAGCTATTCGTCGAAAGCTCGATTCGAGCGTAGCCGAGGTTGGCGTTGTCGGGCAGCTTGAACTTGAAATCGAATGCACCAAATGCGTTCAGATTCGCCGTTCCTTTCGCGATCTCGTTATTTCGAGAATCCTTGGCAGACCATGTGATGCCGCTCGCCGCATCGCCGAGTTCGGCTACGTCGCCGAGTTTACCCGCGGTGATCTTACGGATGTAACCCTTAACCGAAACTTCCTCTTTCGGCTTGTAGAGCTTTCGATCGTCGAAGACAAACCAACGGAGCGTGTCGGACTCACCCTTCCTGTACCAGTTGCCGTTGTCTTGCCAGTAGTAGTCGGTATTCTCCGGCAGGAACGCGACATCCTTGCCACGCTTAGCAATGAGAAGGTTCATCCCCTTCTGCGACGCACCGTCGGGCAGCGGCAGACGAAGTATGCCGTTGGCTCCGGTCGTCGAACTTCGTGCGGGTTCGACGGATTCAGTCTCGACCTCAGTCCCGTCAGTGTTGAACGATTCGATATCGCCCGCGCTCGGGCCGCCTGCTCCGGTGATCCATTCCCACGCGGATTCGATCCAGCCTTTTTCCTCCGTGACGTTCTCCGATCGCTGGCCGGTTCCCTTACCATTCGGCCAGATCGACAATTCGACACCGCCGATAGGTTTGCCGGTTCCGAGTTCGGTCGCGAACCCGACAAGTTCCTGGTTATCGACAAACGCGTCGAGGCCGATCTGCGTCGCCTGGATCCAGGTGAACACGCGTGAGCGGTCATACTTGTCACGCTTGACCGTCGGCTCGATGTCGAGAATGAGGTTGCCGAGGCCGTCGCCGCCAAGAGCTTCGGTCAGGTCGATACGAGTCTCAACAAGCTCATCGGCGACCTTCTTGATCTGGATCGTCTTGTCGGAGATGAGCGTTCCCGGCATCGCGGGACGCTGACCGTCGTCGTAATTGA
>DAIOWA010000303.1:0-4441 GCA_036758705.1 Pyrinomonadaceae bacterium
AGGCAGAAACACGACCGTTAGGGAGTGTGTCCAATAAGGCAGAAACACGACCGTTAGGGAGTGTGTCCAACTCAACCAAGAAGATCCTAACCCGAACGGTGTCAACTCAACCCGCCCGCCCGACCAACCACCTCGGACACGCAGGCGGAAACACGACCGTCAGGGAGTGTGTCCAACTCAACCAAGAAGATCCTAACCGGAACTGTATCCCGTTCCTCCACCGACCCGAGCCGTTAACTTGGACACACTCCCTTACGGTCGTGTTTCTGCCTATTCACCAATCACCTCGGCAACGGTCTGCGGACGCACATCAGCCTTCGGCTTGGTCGCCGCGCAAGAATCCTAACCGCAAACCACCTCGGACACACTCCCTAACGGTCGTGTTTCTGCCCGTTGATCAAACACACCGCGTGCCCCTCAACCACATCGCCGTCTTTCCGATTCGACGGCGTAGGTTTCCACCCGTTCGTAACTCGGCGTTCGAGCAGCTCGTCGGCTGTCGGATGTTTGTCCCAAACGGCGACCGCCGTCACGGCTCCGAGTCAGGTGGTGTCATAGACGAGAAACACATCGCGATACGGAACGATCACGTCGTGAGTGAACTCATCCTGAGTGATCACCTCGGCCACGATCTGCGGATGAACGTCGGACTTAGGCTTCGTCGCGGCCCAAGCGAGGACATCCGCCAAGCCCTTATGGCCAAATATCTGTGATCGCTCAAAGTCGCTCAACATATCCAATCAGGCGGAAACACGACCGTCAGGGAGTGTGTCCAACTCAACCAAGAATCAAACTCACCAGTACCGTATAACTCGCACCCCACCCGCCCGAATAATCACCTCGGACACACTCCCTAACGGTCGTGTTTCTGCCTAGTGCTATCTCCCAACTATCCGCACGCTCAAGATCTTGTCGCCACGCACTATTTTATCTACGACTTTCATCCCGGTTTCGTTCACTCTGCCGAAGACGGTGTAGCCGCCGTCGAGGTGCGGCTGGGGCGAATGGGTGACGAACCATTGGGAGCCGCCGGTGTCCTTGCCCGAGAGAGCCATGCCGACTGCGCCGCGTTCGTATGGGATCATATTGACCTCGCACCTTATCGACCAGCCCGGCCCGCCGTTTCCGTCACCACGCGGATCGCCGTCCTGCATCACAAAATTCGCGACGACGCGATGAACCTCAAGCCCGTTGAAATATTCCGTCCGCGCAAGCTTCACAAAATTATCCACCGTCAGCGGAGCATCCTCTGGCAGAAACTCGATCGTAAACGAGCCCTTCTGCGTCGCGAATACCGCGCTGATCGCGCCATTCTTTCGCGACAACGCCCGACGATAATCGACATCCGTATTCAACACCTGCCCGAGCCTCGTGCCGAACGCGGGCGAATAGGGAAGTACCTGATCTTTGTGCTTCTCTCTCGCCGATTCGATCAGTAGCGGAAGCCCCGGCGACTCTTTTACGTCATACGTTTTCAAGAGATCGAAAGCCTTCTTCCTCACGAGGTAGTCGCGCGAGTTCAGCGAAGTCAGCAACGCTCCGCTCGCCTGCTTTTTGTCGAGTTTATAGAGAGCGTCAAGAATTCCGAGCACGGCGTCGTTGTAAACCTTGTCGAGGATGAACGACTTCGACCATGCCTTGTTCAACGCGTCGACGTTCTCCGGCGTTGCGGGCAGATCGGCCAGGATCTCCGCCGCCGCCGCACGAATGAAGACATCGTCATTCGTCAGCAGTCCGCGCATCAGTTCTTCGAGATTGTCGGGTTTCAAAGCCGCCAGCGTCCGCATCAGATCCGGCATCGCGGTAAGCATCCTGGCCTGATTCGCACGCGGAACGAGCGTCGCCATATCCGCGACAAACCCCGTGAACGCCAGCCCCGCACGAGCCTGAAGATCAGCATCCTTCGTTGCTGTCCCAAGGGTCTGCATGCCAGTCGCGTAGGCCGAAGCGGCCCACGGATCTTTATAAGTGAACGTGGTCGGCGGCGGATTCTTCAAATATTCTTCCGCCGAAATCCGTGCAAACGCGGATTCGGTTTCGCCCGACGAATAGCCGTCCGCCGTCCGCAGTTGTTTTAGAAAGGCGATCGCCGCTGCGTCATTCTTTCCTTCAAGTAATCGCCCGAGAGCGGCCGCCATCTCAAGCAATTCGCTTTTGTTCGCTTTCACATCGGCAAGCATCGGCCGCGTCGCGAGGAGCAATGGCTGAACCGCTTTCTGATCTTTCAGCGCCGCCAGCGAGCGGATCGCCGAAACTCGCACGCGGCTGTCGGGGTCTTTCGTCGCCGCCTTGATCAGCAGATCGACCGCTTCCTTATCTTCCGCCGCTCCGAGCAGACGCGCGGCGTTCGCGCGTACGACGGCGTGCGTGTTCGTTTCCAGCAGATCGCGTGCGTCGTGATTGGCGTTTTTTGCTCTCAGCCGCGAAAGGGTATTCAGCGCCGTCGCAACGATGTCAGGGTCAGTGTAGGCGAGGAATTTTCGCACTGGTCCTTCCGCATTCTCCGGGCGTGCCCGAAGAGCCGCCGTAAGTGCGAGCAAGATCGTTTCCTTATTCGGTTCGGTCTTGCTTTGCAGCTCCCTCTCGAGCGAGAAGACGATGGCTTCTCTTAGGGCCTTATTTCTATCGGGCACACTCGCTGCCGCTCGTGTTTCCGCCTGTCCATTCGCAGCGACGATCTTCCCCGCCGCCTCGACCAATCGTCCTTTCACATTCGCCGGTTCCTGCCCCGGCACCTGCGCCCTGGCCGTCTCACCCAACGCGATCCGTATCGCATCCGCCGCTTCGATCGATTCCGTCTCGCCCTGTGCAAACGCTGCCATCTCCCGTACCTTTTCCGACGGATCCTGCAGCAGCCGGATCAGCGCCGGGACCGCCGCCGCATCCCCGATCCGCCCCGCCGCCAGCGCCGCCCTCACGCGCACGGCTGCATTCGGGCTCTTCATCAACCCCTCCAAAACCGAGTCATACCGCCGAGCATCCTCAGCCTTCAATATCTGAACCTGCGTCGCCACCGGCACCTGACCAAAGATCGAGCTTGCGAAAACCAACAGCAGGGAAAATGCGAGCAAGGTGAATTTCATATTCGCCGATTATAACCCGAACCTTTTCCTTTGCGTCTTTGCGGACTTCGCGTTCTTTGCGTTAAATATTTTTCTTTACTTGAACTGTAATGCAGGCAGAAACACGACCGTTAGTCGAGTGTCCGGACACACAGGCGGAAACACGACCGTCAGGGAGTGTGTCCAACTCAACCAAGAATCAAACTCAACAATACCGTCTCAACTTGACGCACACCTTTTAACCGCCCGACCCAACCACCTCGGACACACTCCCTAACGGTCGTGTTTCTTCCTCGCACGACTCCGGGCTACGCCTCGATCTCGATGATCTCGTAGCTGGTGGTGATGGTTGCGGTTGGGCGGACGGTGGCGGCGACTGAGCAGTATTTGGTGTCTGAGAGTTCGATGGCGTGGGCAAGGGCTTGTTCGGAAACGTTGTGTCCGCGCACGATATGGTGAATGTGAAAAGCGGTGAACTTGCGCGGATGATCGTCGACCCGTGTGCCCGTTATCTCGACGAGATACTCGCGAACGTCCTGCCGCTTCTTCTCCATTATTGACGCTACATCGGCGGCGGTACACGCCGCAACCGAGATCAGAAGCATCTCCATCGGAGACTGCGCCGACTTCCTATCTCCTTTAACGTCAATAGCTACGCTATGTCCGCTCGGGCTCGTGCCCACAAAAAAATCGTCGCCCGCGTACCTGACCGTTGCCTTGTATTCGCTTCCTGCCATGGATTTCCTCGCTCGAAATAGTTTCTGATCCGGCTCGATTCTAGCACGCCGCCTATCGAGACTAGCCCTTCGCGCATCCTAACCAACGTTTGGTATAAAAAATGCTTCATACTAGGATGGCGGCATGCCGTCTTAGTGTCCTTTGTGCAAAAACCTTCGTGCCTTTGTGTTAAGACGGATCTTAAACACAAAGACACAAAGCGCGGACACAAAGATCACAGAGTTCCTGGAGATATTGAGATGAAACGTTTTTCGAACGCCTTTCTGTCGCTTGCGGCCATTTTTACGGTTGTGGTTGGCCTCGGCCTTTCCGCCGAAGCTCAGACGCGAAACCAGCGCGAGGTCCGCGACCTTGTCCGATCTTTGACCGCACAGGTCGATGATTTTCAGTACGGCCTTGAATACGAGTTGAAAAACAACGCGGCCGGTTCGCGCTCGAACGCGAGCGAGCTGAACAACGGACTGCGGCAACTGCAGGACGCGGTCACCGCATTCGACGACAACTTTCAAAGCAAGCGCGAGAACCGTAACGATGTGAACGACATCATCGCGGCCGCCTCGGTCGTTGAGCGCGGACTCGGGTCGATATCAACGAACCGCCGGCTCGAAACCGATTGGCAGGACGTCAAGAAAAACATCACG
>DAIOWA010000304.1:0-4431 GCA_036758705.1 Pyrinomonadaceae bacterium
CAAAGTAGGTTTTAGTACAGTTTCGAGTTTTCAGTTTCGAGTTTCGAGTTTATGAAAATACTTGCATTGGCATTTTTACTACTTGTAAGCAGTTCGTCGATCCACGCTCAGGACCCGCCAAAGGCTGCTGTCCAAGCGGCGATGAAGCGATTCCCGACCATACCCGAGCCGTATATGGAAGCGATGGTGGCGGCCAAACAGGTAATGTCGATCGCACTGCCTACGTGGCTTCCGGCGGGTTTCAAGTTCGAGAAGCTTCAGGCTCGGATCGGTCGTGCCGTCGCTTTGGAGGATCGCGAGTTCGTCGTTATCTATTCGCGAACGCAAGGCGGAAAGACGCAGCGGTTCGCACTCGAAGCAGGGTTCGACGGACTCGGCGGATTGCCTTACGACAACCCTAAGATATTGCGGTCAGCCGTCGGAGAGATCGATCTCTATTACGAGCCGAAGGACCTCGACGACGATGCCAAGGTCTTGAAGAACTACGTCTACACCGAATGGTTCAAGGTCAGAAACCGCACGGACTGGCACTACATCGGGATGTACGGGGCTCCCGAGGAAGGCGATCCCGGCATCGCGATGATCTCACTCGCCGACACCGAGCGGATATTGAAGTCGCTGCAGGCGTTGTAAAGCTAACTAACAGCAGAGGGCGTTATCTCTTGCTAGTTTTGTTGCGGTGTTAGTGTTACGGGGCTGAGTGTGTGGGAACACATTCAGCCTTTCGTTTCTTGTTTCGTGCGTTTCGTGGATCAATTTCTTTCTATCCACGAAAAACACGAAAGACACGAAATAGATCCGCGATCTTAAACATACGTCTTCAGGAACTTCGGCTTTCTTCTCGCCTTGGTTGCCTGTTCGAATGAGTAGGCGAGTTTTATGAGCGTGTGTTCGGTGAATGCCTTGCCGAAGAACGAGATGCCGATTGGCAGTTCCTTGGCGAAGCCGGCGGGGACGGTGATGTTCGGGTAGCCGGCGACGGCTGCCATCGATGAACTGCTCACGTAGCCGCTGCCACAATCGCCGCTGACGGTATCTATCATCCACGTCGGAGCGTTCGACGGTCCGACGATCGCATCGAGCTTGTTCTTATCCACCGCCTCATCAATTCCCTCTTCGCGTGCGTACTTGCGACACGTTTCGAGAGCGTCTTTGTACTCTTTCGTGCTCAGATCGCCGAGCTTTGCCGAATCGATGAGTGTTGATTGGCCGAAGTATTTCAGTTCCCTCGCGGCGTTGTCGTTGTTGAACCTGATCAGGTCGTCGAGCGTCTTGTGACGCGACCCACGGCTTCGCAGATACTTCTCAAGCCCGTCCTTGAACTCGTATTTCAGCACGGTGAACTCGGCGTCACCGAACTTGCTTCTATTCGGAAACTTCACGTCGATCAGTTCGGCTCCGGCACGCTTCATCGCTTCGAGAGCAGCGTTCGTCACTTTATCAACCGTCGCGTTGCGTCCCCAATAATCGCGTGCGACGCCGATGCGTGCTCCGCGAAGGCCGTCGGCTTTGAGATACGAAATGTACGTCTCAAATGAGTAATACCCTTTCGGCCTCATCGCCGGATCGTTCGGATCGTCAACTCGTATCGCGTCGAGCAAAATCGCAACATCCGCTACCGTCCGACACATCGGCCCCGCTGTATCCTGAGTCGCCGAGATCGGAATGATACCGCTTCTCGAAACCAGTCCAACTGTCGGCTTCAATCCCACAATTCCATTGATCGACGAAGGACAAAGGATCGAGCCATCGGTTTCGGTGCCGATGCCGATCGCGGCTAGGTTAGCGGCAATGGCGGCTCCGGTGCCTGACGAAGATCCGCAGGGGTTGCGGTCGAGGATGTATGGATTGCGGGTCTGACCGCCTCGGCCTGACCAGCCGCTGATCGAATCGTTGTCGCGAAAATTCGCCCATTCGCTGAGGTTTGTCTTGCCGAGGATGACGGCACCGGCTTCACGCAGTTTCGTCACGATGAACGCGTCCTGCTTCGGCGGTGGAGCGTCGGCAAGGGCGAGGCTGCCGGCGGTCGTTTTCATCTTGTCGGCGGTGTCGATGTTGTCTTTGATGACGACGGGAATTCCGTGGAGCGGACCTTTGAGCATCCGGTTCCGGCGTTCACGATCTTTCTCCCGTGCGATGGCGATCGCGTCCGGGTTGACCTCGATCATCGAATTGATCTGCGGGTCGATCGTACGTATGCGTGCGAGATACCACGCGGTGATCTGCTCGCTCGTCATCTGGCCCTTCTGCATCATCGCCGAAAGCTCCGCGACCGTCGCCTCTTCCAACGACCTCGCCGCCTTCTGCCCCAACGCACTTCCACCAAACGCCGTCCCGACACCCGCAAGCGTCGCCGCATTCAAGAAATCTCGTCTGTTCATAGCTGTGTGTGGATCTGAACGCGAGTATTGTGTATCAGTCGCAGCCTAGGAGCAAACGCACTAAGCGAGAGCCTTCTCAAAGACTTCCTTTCCGAAGTCATTAATGCTCTTACCGGATCGTTTGGCGGCAGCCGCGATCTTTGCATGAAGGTTTGGATCGAATCGAAACAGAACTTTGCCGGAATGCGGCTTCGCCCTGCTTCCCGACTTCGCCGCGAGTTCAAGATGAAAATCGATAGATTCCTTAAATGCGGCCTTCAGTTCTTTGATCGATGAACCGTGAAATGACATCAGGTGCTTTGGATCCAATCCAAGTACTCGACCGACGAAGATCTCATCGCGATCGTCAAACTCGAGCGATGCTTGATACCCCTTGTATTCGAGAGTGTTGTTCATTTCGGCTCCTTGCCCAAGAGTCGGATCACCGACCTTGCATCTTCAACCTGATAACGCTTCGCCTCTTTCTGTGGATGGGGTCGATGGGCGTTAAACTGGACCCCATCCGGAAAGGTTATTCGGATAGCGGAACCTTTGCTTTCGATAAGGGTTCCGCCGAGTCCGACTAGAAGGTGTTCGATGTCAGCAAACTTTATATTCGCGCGCGTCGGCGTTTCAAAAATGGCGTCGAACGTCCGACGAAGCTTGCTATTCATCTACTGAAATTATCTCAAACTATTGCTATCATTTCAAGCCCTATTTGATAGCACCGTCGAAGTAAGGCTCCGTTTAAGCCACATTTCATTCCGAGTAGCAGCATCGACTTCAGTTGGAGATCGGACAGGTCGTGATCCCGGATCGCTCGAGGTCGGCAAGCTCGCGAACCTCATCATTCTTGATAAAGACCCGCTCGTCGATATCAAAAATTCGGACTCTATCCGATGGGTGATGAAAGGCAGCGAACTATACGAGGGCGATACGCTAAACCAAGTCTGGCCGACCGCAAAACCGCTCGACCAGCAATACTGGTGGGGCATCGAACCAAAATAATTCAGAACCGCCTGCGTAAGCGGGCGGCCAGAGTCAGAACCGCCTGCATAAGCGGGCGGCCAGAGTCAGAACCGCCTGCGTAAGCGGGCGGCCAGTTAGTTCACGAAGAAGGTCGTCTAAAAAGACGGCCTCTTTTTCGCTGTGCGTCCTGCACCAGATCGTGTATTGACAGGATTATTGCATCTGTGGCACGCTGTCTATCCGGTTTTGGACCGGTGGATCTTTGAAAAACAGAAATCGCGAAATACCGCCGAAATGCTCGATCGGCTGTGCGAAAACTCTTGGGACAGTGGGACAGGGACAAAGCCTTTAGGGTAAGTTGTTGTTGAATAAGGACTTAAGTCAGTACGATCTTGTCCCACCCTGTCCCAAACGTGATCGCGAAATTGCGGGATCCGGCTAACATCACTGTTTCCAAGATCTTACGCGTTTGGGACAAGATCGAGGGACATTGTGCGATAATCCCAGCTATGAACGGACGACCGCCGGAGATACCGCCGCATAAACTGATCAGTGCACTTCGCGGGTATAATCTGCTTCCGGCGATCGTCTTTCTGCCCACGCGTCGAAAATGTGACGAGGCGGCGACGGAAGTTGCGGGCGATAAGTCGCAGCAGACCGACGGAGAGAAGTTTGAACGGCGGCAGCAGATCTTCAATGACTATCTCGCGGCAAATCCCGAAGTAAAAACTCACAAACACGCAAAGATCCTGGTGAATCACGGCGTCGCGTCGCATCACGCCGGACACATCCCGGCGTGGAAGCTGCTCGTCGAGAAGATGATGTCGTCGGGCTTGCTGAATGCGATCTTCGCGACATCGACGGTAGCTGCGGGAGTCGATTTTCCTGCCCGGACGGTCGTGATCACAAATGCGGATACTCGCGGAAACGACGGTTGGCGGACGCTCACGGCAAACGAGCTTCAGCAGATGACCGGACGTGCGGGACGCCGAGGCAAGGACAATGTCGGCTTCGCGGTACTCGTTCCCGGACAGTTTCAGAATCCCAAGAAGATCGCCGAGTTGTTCAAGACGCAGCCCGATCCGCTGGAGAGCAAGTTTCG
>DAIOWA010000305.1:0-4429 GCA_036758705.1 Pyrinomonadaceae bacterium
TAAACCCAGCCGCCCCACCGGTCGCCTGCACCGTTTGCTCATACCAGAAAAACATCGCAGCATTCGGCAGCGATGCCGTCACTATCTGGACCGGGGCAACTGCTGCGTACTCGTACGCACCGATATCGATAGCGCCACTCACGGGCCGCGACTGGCCGGCCTGATGTTTCAAGTACTGGAGATCTACCGGGAAGGCGACCGCATCCGCGTGAAGAGACGTTCCGGCGTCCCTCGCTGCCGCGGTACTCAACAGTTTGAGATCCTGAGCCGCTCCGTCCACGAATCCCGGGGCCGTACCTGTGATCATTGAACCGCTTACACTGCCGGAGAATCCGCTGCCTTCGTGCGAATTACGCCAACCTGTCTTTGCCCAATTGTTCGTGATGCTTAGCGTGCCGGCCTCAGCAAGCATCGCGAGGCTCGTTCCAGCGGCCGTATTGAAGAAAATATTATTGCGCGCATCGCAGAACTCATCGTTCGTCGAAAGCCTCATCACGACGGAGTTTCCTGCTCGGATCGAGTAGAGCGTGTTGTTGTAGAGATAGAGCGTTCCCTTTCGATAATCTGCGGTCGTGCCACTGTCGCCGCCGTAATGGATCGCCTGGTTATTGCCGCCGTCCTGCTTGATCAATATGTTGCCGTAGACAAACGTCTTTCGATATTCGGGCGCGCTGCGAATGTGGATCGTGTCTTCGCCGTCGACCAGATCGAGGTTGCGGTTTCCGCCCTCGATCCAGTTATAGCGAACGACGAGTCCTGCCGATCGATCCTTGAGATTTACTCCCGGTGCTCCCGATCGAAGCGGGCCGAACCGGTTGTACTGGAAAGTTATTCCGATCGCAGCCGTGTAGTTATTGTGCTGAAGGATGCTGCCGGAAACGCCGTTGCCGTAAATGTAGTTCCCCTCGACGAGAATATTGCGCGAGACCGCATCATCACTCGACGCGACAAAAAGGCCGTTTGCGCCGTCGGTGATGATGTTGTTACGGATCGTGATGTTCTCGCCCTTCTCTACGTAGATCGGTGACGCCGAGGGCGAATAGGTCTGCAGCGTCCCGTTGCGTCCCGTGAACTGATAGCTTGGATGAGCCCCGCGGATCTCCAAATTTTCGATCACGATGTATTTCGGCATCGTGTCCTGTGGGACGTTAGCTCCGCCTATCTTTATCGTCCCCCGCGTCTCGCTCCAGAAGTTGAGACTATTCGGAGTCGTCGCACCGTTACCGTCAATAATCGGCAGCTCGCCGTTCGGCCCTGGAACACCGTGAACTGTGATCGGCGCCTGGGCGGTACCTTGTCGGCAGATCACCCATTTCTCCTTGTACGGCGTCGAGCGCCAATGGATCAGCACGCTATCGCCGGGTTGAAGCGTCGCCCATGGAACCTCTGCTATCGTGTCCATGGTGGTTCCATCCTTTACTTCGTAAACCGCGGCATCGACAACGACGAGCAGGCACAAGATCGCGAACGCGGTTGAGATCGTGTATTTCATTCTTAATGCGAGAAAATGAGCAGGAATTCTAGGCGGTCAGAACGACCGATGCTTTAGGGGTATTCCTATTATAATCAGATCAAGAATCTATCCATACTTCCAAGTTCTAAATAATTGCTTGCGGGAATTCGGCTGCACAGCCCGCCGAAAATGTTAGATTGAGGATGTGTCAGCCGGCGTTTACCTTCATATTCCATTCTGCAAATCGCGATGTTCCTACTGTGACTTCGCGACCGATGTGTATCGCAGCAGCGATGCGGTCGAGCGATATGTGGCGGCTCTTTGCAAGGAGATCGCTGCGTTTTCCGGAGAAAGAACCGGAATCGATACCATCTATTTTGGTGGCGGCACGCCTTCGCTGCTTTCACCGCGGCAGGTCGAATCAATTCTTACAACCGTTCAGGATCGGTTTGATGTCTCGCCTGATCTTGAGATCACGACGGAGATGAATCCTGCTACGGTGACGGCGGAGTCGTTATCGGCGTATCGAAATCTCGGTGTGAATAGGGCTTCCTTCGGTGTTCAAACCTTCAACGAACGCGATCTAAAATTGCTCGCCCGCGGACACGACGCGAATGACGCCCGGACGACATTTCGGCTTTTGCGCGATGCGGGTTTCGACAATGTGAGTTTTGATCTGATCGCCGGGCTGCCGGGACAGTCGATCGGTGATTGGCAAACGAATCTGGAGGAAGCGGTTTCGATGGATCCGGAGCATTTATCTTTGTACTTGCTCGAAATACACGAAGGTACGCCGCTGGCCGAACAGCTTCGCTCAGGCCGACGTCCGATGCCGGATGAAGACCTGGCGGCGGAGATGTTCGAGTTAATGATCGATCTGCTGGGTGACGCAGGTTATCATCAGTACGAGATCTCTAACTTCGCGAAACCCGGATTCGAATCACGACATAATACAAAATACTGGCGACTTGATCCCGTCTACGGTTTCGGTGTTTCCGCTCATTCATTCGACGGCCGCGAGCGTTATGCGAATGATAGCGACACGGCGGTGTATGTCGATGGGATCAATAGTGAACGACGAGCAGAAGTGTATCGGGAAGCAATTGACCAGGCTTCGGAGTCTGTTTTCCTTGGATTGCGGCTGAATGACGGGATCGATATGGAGGCACATCAACGTCGATTCGGGATCGATATTTATGATAAAGTCGCTGCCCTTGTATCAAACGGGCTTGTCGAGACTCAAGGTGGCCGATTGCGGCTGACTCGTCGCGGGATGCTGTTTTCAAATGAGGTATTCGCGGAATTTGTATGAAGATAATTTTTGCTGTCTGCGTTTTGAGTTCTGTGCTGTTTGCTCAGCCGTTGCCAAAGGTCGAGCGCGAATTTCGTGCGGCGTGGATCGCGACCGTCGACAACATCGACTTCCCTACCAAGCGAACCCTCACCGCCGACGAACAGAAGGCGGAACTCATCTCCGCTCTTGATCTTGCAAAGCATCTGCGGCTCAACGCAATTATCTTTCAGGTGCGGCCTGCGGCAGACGCAGTTTACGCTTCGAAGCTCGAACCATGGTCGGAGTATCTGACTGGGCAAATGGGCAAGAGCCAGGCGTTCGATCCGCTCGAGTTTATCGTCACCCGAGGCACACAAACGCGGCATCCTGGTCCACGCGTGGTTCAACCCCTATCGCGCATATCATCCGTCAGCGAAGACGATGTCGGATGATCATATATCGAAAACGAATCCGGGAATTGTCAGACAATACGGCCGGTATATGTGGCTCGATCCGACCGATGACGCGGCGAAAAAGCACAGCCTGAATGTGATATCGGACGTCGTAAGACGATACGACATCGACGGTGTTCACTTTGACGACTACTTCTATCCGTACGCTGAGAAAGATTCCGCTGGAAACAATATCGCCTTCCCC
Organism: Pyrinomonadaceae bacterium; assembly: GCA_036758705.1. Classification (GTDB taxonomy): domain Bacteria; phylum Acidobacteriota; class Blastocatellia; order Pyrinomonadales; family Pyrinomonadaceae; genus OLB17. The sequence continues at coordinate 3,384 of DAIOWA010000305.1, forward strand.
GACAACGCAAATTGGGAAAAGTACAAAGCCTCCGGCGGTAAACTCGGCCGCGGAGATTGGCGGCGGATGCACGTCAACGACTTCATCGAATCTGTCGGCCGCGAGGTGAGAAAGATCAAGCCGCAGGTGATGTACGGGATCTCGCCGTTCGGTATTTGGAAGCCTATGCCGGAAAGGCAGATCGTCGGATTCAACGCATATGCCGAGCTGTACGCCGATTCACGCAAATGGCTGCAGGATGGCACCGTTGACTATCTTGCACCGCAGTTGTACTGGGAAACAGGCCGGCCGAATCTGAGTTTCCCGGTCCTGTTGGATTGGTGGAAGGAACAGAACACAAAGCACCGCCATATTTGGCCGGGACTTGCGACGTATCGGATCGGACGGCCCGGATACGACGCGGAAATGATCGTGAGCCAGATCAGAGTGACCCGTAAGGATCCACTGACGCTCGGAGGCATTCATTTCAGCTTCAAGTCTCTGCGAAATGACCTGGGCGGAATACAGGAAAAATTGCGTGACTCGGTCTACACTCGCGATGCGATAATACCGGCCTCGCCATGGATGAAGGCGTCGAAATTTAACTCGCCAATAGCTGCGATCACACGCGACAGCAAATATGTCCGAGCCTCGTGGCCGGCTGCGAGAGGTGCGTTCTGGTATGTAGTTTACGCGAAAGATAAGGACGGCTGGAGTTATTCGATCCAGCCGGCGAATGAGACATCTATCACACTCTCGGCGGATCGCAAGATCAAAACTTTGGTCGTGAAAAGCGTTGACAGGCTTGGAAACGAAAGCCGCTAAGATCAATTCACGCGGATTATTCGTCCTTCAACCTTCGGCGAGATCGTCGAGTTTGGTGACTCCTTGATCGCTTTCTCGAACACGTCAGAATCTTTCGGAGCCGCGTCAGCAGCGATCACGATCTTCGCTTCTTTGAACATCGTATAACCATCGCCGCCGCGTGAAACGAGAAAGTCTGAAGTCGCGATCGTATACCTCGCGTTTGGTTCGACCGGTTTACCATCGACGCTCGCCTGCGTGAC
>DAIOWA010000306.1:0-4429 GCA_036758705.1 Pyrinomonadaceae bacterium
CGGCGACATACGGAAAGGCGAGGCGGCTCACGAGCGCCGCCGGATCGCTCACCGCCAGCACTTCGTGGCTGCCGTGGCAGGCGACGCACGAAGCCGCCTGCGGAATTCCGCGATCGAACGCTTCGGCGTGAACGCTCGTCCGAAAAGCGTCGAACGCCTGCTCGTGACAGACAGCGCACGTTTGAATCGGGTCGAGCTTGCTAAAACCCATCTCCGATTCGCCGTGACACTCCGAGCAGTCGAGTTTTTGGTGGACGCTCCGGCGCAGCTCCCTTTCTTTGACCGCCGCATCGCCGGAACTTCCGCCCATCATCTCGCCGCCCATTTCGCCGCCATGCTGAGCGACCAGCCAGACTGGTATGACAAGGGCGAACAGGCCAAGAATCGCCAGTTTCACCGGATAAGTTTTATCTCGGGCAAAAGACATTATCCTTCCGCCGGCGGTGCGAACCACTGGGCCGAATAGATCGAGTTCACGCAAACTTCGCTCAAAAAGGTGCTAAAGACGCCGAAAGCTGGTTCTCTTCCTTTCGCGTCTTTAGCAGAATTCGTGGAAATTATATTTTCAATCAAGGTTCATCTGCAATGAGCGCCTGAAGCTGCCTGGGCGTACCGCACTGTGTCCAATGACGGCGGCGGCGCGAAGCGAACGGTGGCGGAACTACATATCGTCATCCATCATCGGCTTGTCTTTCTTCATCGGGTCGGCATTCTTGTTCGCGGGATCCGTTTTCATCGGGTCTTTTTTCATCTTGTCCTTCCCTTTGTCCATCATTTCCATGCCCTTGTCCATCATGTCCATTCCCTTATCCATCATCGGCATGTCCATTTTGTCTTTGCCCATACTCATCATCTCTTTCCCCCGCTGCATCATCTGCATGCCGTCATTCATCATCTTCATGTCTTTTTCCATCATCCCCTTGTCCATGGACCCGCCGGCCATCATGTCTTTCCCCATCTTCATCATTTCCATGCCCTTGTCCATCATCTCCATCCCGCTGTCGATCATTTGCTTATCCCCGGTATCTTTGCCTTTTTCGATCATCTGCTTGGAGGTTTCCAGCATCTCCATGCCGCGATCCATCATCTCCGGGGCGGAATTGGAACTGCTCGCGACCGCATTGGAGTTGCCGGCAGAATTGTCGTTGGCACTGGCGACCGTTGGATAAGGGGTTACCGTGTTCGCGTTTGCCTTCGTGTTATCTGCGTTATTCGTCCCCGTCGTCGCGCATCCGGCGAAAAAAGCAGTCGCTACTATAAATAAGGCCAAAAGAGTAGTTTTTCTAAACATTGATTTGTCTCCTCAAAATAGCTATTTGGAGCAGATTTCTCGGCCCACTTCAACTCGACAATTCGATCATGTCAAGAATCGCGGCCAGGATATTCACCCCGCCAAAAATTCTGGGTGCAACTGTCGTGCCTCCAGATTAGTCCGAAATTCGGGAAGACCGGCGACCGGTTTTTTGTCTAAACGCGTGAATTCACGCATCGCCCTTCGCCAATTCACACACCCCTGCTTCCCAGGCCGGGCTTGGTCGAGACTATCTCCGGCCTGCGAGGCTCGCGTTTTTGAAAAGAACCTGCTGTATAGGCGACCAATGGAGTTTGGCTTGGGTCTTGCATTGCGTCAAATCAAAGAGCGGGCGGGCGACTGTCCACGAGATGGCTCTGCAACACCTTCAGGGAGGGCGGTAAGATGGCGATCGATTTGGTTTGCGGAATGGAAGTAAATGATTACGCATCCGGGTATTCAGTGATATATGCGGGCGAGCGGTACCTTTTTTGTTCCGAAGGGTGCCTGGCAGAATTTGAGCGTCATCCTCAGGAGTATATGAGCCCGCCTGTTTCTTGTTGTCCTGGACGATCGGAGGAGGACGGTTCCAGTGTGTAGATTCGTTGGTTACTTAGGCTCTGATATTTTGATTGCGGATCTGATATCTCGTCCGGCGAACTCCCTTATCCGTCAGAGCTATAAAGCGCGAGAGCGCAGCGAGCCGCTTAACGGTGACGGCTTCGGTGTGGGCTGGTATGCACCTGACATTACCCGAGAGCCGTGCGTTTTTACCTCAATCACTCCCGCGTGGAGCAACCGTAATTTTATAAACCTCGCGGAACACACAAGATCGGGCAGTTTCTTTTCTCATATCCGGGCAGCTTCGCCGGGAATGGGGGTGTCCGAGGTCAATTGTCATCCGTTTCGAAACGGTTCGCTCCTATGGATGCACAACGGTACGGTCGAAGGCTTTCAAGCAATAAAGCGCCGACTACGCAATTCTCTTCCGGACCATATCTATGATGCAATCGAAGGCACGACCGATTCGGAACACGCCTTCGCCCTGTTCTTAAAGCTGCTGGGCGAAAAGAAGGAACAAACGAGCGCCGCTGACTTAGCGGAAGGGCTGGTCAATACTATCTGGCAGCTCGAAGAATGGGCGCGTGAAGCGGAGATCTCAAAGCCCTCTGTTTGCAATTTCGCAGTGACGGATGGGCGAGCCATTGCGTCCGTGCGTTACGTTTCCGACCCGCAGATCGAGCCGATCTCGCTCTACTATTCGAAGCGCGGAAAGTTTCAATGCTGCGAGGGGCGGTCGGAAATTGTTGAGTGCTGCGCTGAGGAAAGCGGGGTCATCATTGCGTCAGAACGCCTGACCGACAAGAGCGGCGACTGGAAACGGGTCGCTCCAAACCATGTACTCACGGTCGACACTCACCTAAACGTAAAGGTTCGTCTAATCCCCGAAGTCTGAAGCTGTTTTGCGTGGATTGTTAAAGGTAGCAGATCATTTATCGCGATTCGTCCCGAGAAGCAGCAATCCCGCCATACCAAGCACGAAGCCGATCAGGACCAATTCGACAAAGTAATGATAACGGCGTGACAGATCCGTAAGGATCATCATCGCCAAATGAACGAGGCTGAATGCCAATCCGGCGAGACCAATGATCAAGCCTAACAGCTTCGTAGTTGTCATAGTCTCTTTCATGAAAGCGTCGCAGCCCCTATGCATTTCTTCGACCCGGAAACCACAAACCGGCGGTCCTGTCAATTATGTAATCTTTGGCGGCCGCGTGTCCGCAAGTTCGGGACAAAGCCGGGAACCTGGTCTGCATATCGATCGTAGTCCTCGCCGAACTGCTTCCGGGCGTCACGTTCCTCGCTCCTGGCCAGGCGCACGTACATCCAGACCAGCACGGGAAACATGAGGAGCGTCAAAAGGGTCGCCCATTGCAGTAGGAATCCGAACATGATCACGTTGAACGCTACATATTGCGGATGCCGCAGGTAAGAGTAAGGTCCAGTTGTAGCCAATCTCTGCTCCATTTGCGCTCCATAAAGGTGCTTCCAGGCGGAACCGAGAAGAATAAAACCGCCGAAAATCAGAAGATTGCTGAGAATGTGCAGCGGATTAAGGTGCGGATCGCCTTTCATTCCGAGCAGCGTGTATAAAAGATGGCCTGCGTTATGCGAGAAGATATCGAGCTGCGGGAAATGCGATCCAAGCCATCCAGACAGCAGATAAAGTGTCAGCGGGAAGCCGTACATCTCGGTAAAAAGCGCGACTACAAATGCCGAGAAGGCGCCGAGTGAACGCCAGTCGCGAGTAGTTCTTGGTTTAGTGAAGCTAAAGGCAAAAATGATAAAAATTGCCGAGTTGATATCACCAAAAACCAAAGCCCATAAGCTGGTGAATCGTTCATTTTCCTGCCTCCTTAACGATCGCGATCAGGCCTTGTGAAATCCGCGTAAGTATCGGTGCGATCGTTTCCTTAGTAACTTTCGCAGCTTCGAACGCGCTTTACTCAGTTGCGATTTTGATGTGCCAACAGCACAGCCGAGAATCGTCGCCACTTCTTCATGTTCGTAGCCTTCGACATCATGCAGAACGAAAACGTTTCTGTAACCGGGCGGAAGCTCGGCAATCGCGTTTTCGAGGGCGATCTTGTCAACGATCGGCATTTTTTGCACGTTCCCCGTGCCGAGAACGATTTGGACGGGCGTTTCACCGTCTTCGGTCGTTCTTTCAAACTTTACGCTGCGTTTGCGAAAATGCATCAAAACCTGGTTGACCGTCAGCCGGTGCAGCCACGTAGTAAAAGCCGAGTCGCCGCGAAAGCTGTCGATCTTGCGGTAAAGCTGAAGGAAAACTTCCTGTGTCAGATCTTCCGCTTCTGAAGCGTTTTGCAACATCCGCAAGCAAACGGAATAAACGCGGCGATGATGGCGACTATATATTTCTTCGAACGCCGCCATATCGCCGGTAGCGGCGGATTGCGGCAACTCGAAATCGGTGGCCGAACCGATGATCTTCTCGCTCCGTTCGAGCAACTTTTTCTTTTCCGTTTTCGCTGGCTCACCAATCTGCCAAACCGGATAACTTAATCTGCCTGTCGTTGTTGCCATTTTCTGTTCCCCGTTGTTTCACTCAAATAA
>DAIOWA010000307.1:0-4408 GCA_036758705.1 Pyrinomonadaceae bacterium
CGCGTTGATCCGATGGGACCGTAGGAACGTGAACTGTCTTCGTTCCCTTCCCGCCGGTACAATCTTTAGCATTGTTACCGGTCGGAAAGAATCCGCAGTCGAATCGTGGAGCATTGATCGTAGTCTTGTAATTCTCAGCACTCGCCTTTAGCGGCTCAATGAACAGCTCGGCATTTCCGACCGCTTCGGCTCGCTGCATATTCTTGCCGTCCGCTGCGAAAAATGTCTTTACCGAATCAGCCGTCACCCGCTTGTTTGCCGAATCGGGAGCGTTGTTCGGTACGTCCAACTGGATCGTCGTTCGCCCGTCCGTGACCATCTGCTGCAGCACGCCGCCGTTCGCAAAATTGAGTGCGATCGACCGCGGCGTGGACATCGTAACCTTTGAATATTCACCAGCATTCGACGGTGTGAGCACCGCCGATGCATTTGAGACGGCTCTCGCAGATGTCATCGTCTGGCCATCAGCAAGATCTGCGACCAACTCACCCGACGACACCTCGATCGTCCGATCCGTCTCGATCTGCCGAACATAACCGTTGCCCCGGATCGTCGCCTTCTTCAACTTGTTCGACGGATATAGCTCCGCAAAAATTGCATCGCCTTTCGCGTAGTTGTTCCCCTGCGTGATCTCCGAACCGCCCGTCAAATCTGCGGTTCCCGCGTTCTGAACGTACACAGCATTAGCCGCATTGATCGTTGTAGGCGTCTGATCTTCCGACGTCACAATATTTACTGCGTCGCGGAGGACGTAGCGATCGGGCTTTTCGTATAAACCGTACCCCGACCGGATCTTCGTCGGAGGCTTTCCATTCTCGGCGGAATCGATGGCGACCTCTCGGAACAGTTCCGCCGACTTCACTTCACGGGTGTTGCCCTCGACGACACCCAGCGAAATAAGAGCATCGCCCGAAGAAATATCGGTCGTGCGGGCAGGAGACTTCGACAGCGAATGAATCCTGACGCCCGCATTCAGGTGGATCTTCTCAGCGAGTTGGTCGTACATCGCTTTGCCCGCCGACAGAGTCGACGCGGCATTGCCCGTATGCTCTTCGTTATCAAACTGGCTGATGTTCACATCTCGAAGAAGCTCGACCTTTTTTTCGGCGATCTTTACTTCCGCACCAAACGAGGTCCCGGCAAGATTGTCGCGCTGAAATGCGATCGCCTCTTCTGCAAACGCGTTATCAGTGGCCTTCTTATAAGTAAGCTGTTCGGTCTGAACCTTTAGTCGATCGCGAGTATCTATCTTGACCGAACCGGCAAGATACGCGGTGAAGTTTTTGTTTTCTTCGGGGACGTAAACTGCCTTGATCGCGTTGATCTTGTCGGATGTACCGCTGCCGCCCTGATCAAAGATCTCGAAGTATGCGTTTTCGAGTTCTTGATGATTGTCCGCGAAGGTCGTCGCCTTGTCGGCCTTCACGTAATACTTCGCCACGCCCTCATCAAATTCAGTCCGTTCATAGCCTGAAACCGATGCAACGACGTCTTTCGAAAGCGAAGTGGGAAAGCTCTGCATCCGAAACTGCGGATCACGGCTGCCGCGATAGAACGCGATGACAAGAGCGAGAACGACAAGCGCAGACACACCGACCGCTGCGTAGCGGACGTATTTCGGCAGGTTCGCCCGCAATTCCAGTGCTTTTCGTTCTTTCGTTTCGGCCACTCTAATGTTGATTATCCGCCCTTATATCCTGCACGACAAGCTGCAACCGCTGCGTTCCCTGCCACACGTTCAACTCCGTCGTGTAAGCTACTTCGATGCGTGAACCGTGATCCAAAGTTTGCCCTTTTGATCGGTCGACACCATCCCACCAAACCGCCTCAAACCGTTTCCCTGCATCACTTTCAAGGTACAGCTTGAGGTGTTTTTCCTTCATCACGCGAGGCTCATCTCGAACGGTCAATCCACCCGTGACGAAAACGGGCTTCGGATTCCCGGCGCCAAACGGCTCGAATTTATCCAACTCCTTCAAGATCTGAAGTCCAAGTGTTTCCGCCGACATTCGTGCATCAATATTCAGCGTCGGCGTAAGATCGTCGTCGGTCAAAACATCAGCCGCATAAGCGTCCAAAGCCTTCATAAGATCCTCGATCCTATCGGTTGGGATCTTCATCCCCGCCGCGGCCGCGTGACCGCCGAACTGATCGAACAGATCACCGCAGTGCTCAAGAGCATTCAGCAGATGAAAATTGCCGATGCTTCTGGCGCTGCCGTGAGAGGAGCCGTTCTCGCTGGAAAGGACGATCGTCGGACGATGCAGTCGCTCAGCAATTCGCGAAGCCGCGAGACCGATGACGCCCCGATGCCATCCTTCACCCGCAACAACAATGAACTTTGCGTCAGCGAGATTCTCGGTCGCAAGCAGCGCCTTTTCAGTGATCTCTTGCTGGACCTTCTGTCGTTCCTTGTTGCGGCTGTCGAGCACCTGAGCAAGCGCCCGAGCCTCATCAAAACTCTTCGTTTCAAACAGCTCGACGATCTGCTTTGCCGCGTCCATCCGCCCCGCAGCATTGATCCGTGGAGCAATGCGAAACCCGATATGCATGCTCGTCATCTCCGAAGTGCAATCAGCAACCTCCATCAATGCCTTCAGGCCGTAATTCTTCGTACTCGGCAGATCGCGAAGGCCGAGGGCTACGATCGCTCGATTCTCGCCCGTCAGTTTCATTATGTCCGCGACTGTTCCGATCGCGGCGATCTTCATAAACGCCGGAACCAGATGTTCCTTGCCGTTTTGCCGAAGCATTGCGTGAGCGAGTTTAAACGCCACGCCGACTCCTGCAAGATGCTTGTCAGGATAAGGACATCCCGGCTGATTCGGATTAACGACCGCATACGCGGGCGGATTCCCGCGAGACTCGTCGGATAGATGGTGATCGGTGACGATCACGTCGAGACCATTCTCTTTAGCCCATTCAAGAGGTTCGAAACTTCTGATACCGCAGTCAACAGTGATCGCAAGGGTTACCTCATCGTCCATCGCGGCCTTCAACGCAGGAATATTAACGCCGTAGCCTTCGGTAAATCGATGCGGAATGTGATATGTGCTCTTCCCGCCAAGGATCTCGATCGCCCGCCGGAGCAAGGTTGTTCCCGTCGTGCCATCGACATCATAGTCACCCCAGATCAGAATCGTCTCACCGCCGTCGATCGCCCGCTGCAATCGCTCGACCGCGTCGGTCATTCCCTTGAGGAGATTCGGCTCATGCAGATGCTCGACCGAAGGATTCAGGAACTCACGAGCCTTGTCCGCCGTGTCGTGTCCGCGCGCGATCAGCAAAGCCGCCGCCAACGGAGACACACCGATCTCAGCCGCAAACTCTCTTGCGGCTATATGATCGTGTTTAGCAATGACCCAATGTTTCTGCATGACTGGAACGCAGGCGTCCCGCCTGCAACTACATCTATGCGTGCGGGCTTAAGACACCTTGCCACAAAAGCACAAGTATTACCGTCCCGAGAATAATGCGGTAGACGATAAAGATCATTGTCGAATTCTTCTTTAAGAAAGCGATAAGGAACCAGATCGACAAATACCCAACTACGGCAGCGGCGATCGTTCCGGCGAGCAGCGGGACGAAAGAGTCAGCCGGTAGGATCTTGACCGCTTCTTTGAGCTGAAGGAGGCCGCTTGCAAGGATGGCAGGGATCGACATTAGAAAAGAAAATCTTGCCGCGGTCTCGCGCTTCTGTCCGGCAAACAGTCCGCCCATGATCGTCGACCCCGATCGACTCGCGCCCGGCATAAGCGCGAGCACTTGCGAGAACCCGACGACGATCGCGTCCCAGACTCCAAGGTGCTTGATGTCCTTTCGCTGTGATCCGACCTTTTCCGCCACCAATAACAGCAAAGCGATCGCGATCAACATTATCGAGATCGTCCACAAATTCTTAGTGCCTTCGCCCTCGATAAAATCCTTCAGCAGGAGGCCGATCGTCCCTATCGGGATCGAGCCGATAATGATCAGCCACCCGAGCCACGATTCGGCCGAAAGCCAGATGGGCCGCACACCGTCCGTTCCCGAGAATCGCATTCCGCGTTTACGCGTAAGCAACGCCCAATGATCCCGAACAAATGCGGACGAGATCGCCCAGATATCCGACGCAAAATACACGAACACCGCCGCCAGCGTCCCCAACTGGATCACCGCCATTGTCGCCGTGATCTGATGTGGCTCGCCATCATATATGCCTGTCCAGCGGCTCGCGAACACGAGATGTGCGGTCGAGCTGATCGGAATGAACTCAGTCAAACCCTGAACTATTCCTAGGATTATTGCCTGTAAAAGAGTCATCGGTTGAAGATCGAGGAATACCAGCGCTTCGGAAGAAACTCGATAGTTGCATTATACGGTCTCAGCATCATCGTTAAGAAATCGCGATCTCATTTGCCTCTTCGCA
>DAIOWA010000308.1:0-4403 GCA_036758705.1 Pyrinomonadaceae bacterium
CCGAGGCCGTAACGCCCGCCTGGATCGAATCAGCTCCAAGACTTGGGCCAACGGTCCGCTCTTCCTGATACTCGATCTTGGCGGGAAGTGCCCCGGAGCGAAGCGTCAGGGCAAGGTCGTCCGCATTGGTTTTCGTAAACGTTCCGGAGATCTCGCCCTGATCGTCGATCCGCGATCGAATAAAGGCGATCGACTTGGCCTCGTCGTTAAGAACGACGGCCATATAGTTGTTGATGTTCTTGCTGGTCCAATCTCCAAACTTTGACGCGCCGGAGGGCTTCAGCGAGAAAGCGATCTGGTAGTCTGCCTGATTACCGGTGCGTGAAACCGCACTAGCATCCCTTAGTTCACTTCCATCGACAACGGCAGGATATTCGACGACGACATACTGCGTTACAGGTTCCTGAGGATTCTTCGGATCGGTCGTTCTATCACGCTCGCGATATGGGAATATCCTTCGATTCGAAGGAACGGCTCCGCCCAATGACTGTTTCGCAGCTTCCTCAGTCGGATATGTGGCCAGATTCGGCGATGGAGGACTTACGACCTTCATAAGCTGAAGGTTTGAATCTGCATTCAACAGGCGCTTGACTCGTTCCGGGTCATCAACCCCGGGCATCTGAAGAAGGATCTGGCCAGACGACTCCGATCCGTGCCGCTGAAGCGTCGGTTCTTTCACGCCGAACGCATTGATGCGGCTCTCAATGATCTTGATCGCCTGTTCAACTGCTTGATTCTTGAGCAATGTCTGATTGGTCGAAGGCAAGGTCCAGGTGATGGAATTTGCTGTCGTAGATTCCGACCAGTTTACAAAGTCGACCTTCTTTTTTACCTCTTCAGCGATGGCCGAAGCTTGCGCACCTTCGCCAAGATTCAGCGTGACCGAGAAGTTGGAACCGCTGGCGACAACGCTGCTCCCAGTGACCGGAAGCTGAGCATCCTTTGCCGCACTCTCCGCTGCTTGGGCATTATTTTCCGTCAACGTCTTAAGGTAATCGTCAGTCTTCACACGCATTACAAGGTGCGAACCGCCCTTAAGGTCGAGGCCGAGATTGATATTGTCGGCAAGATTCTGCTTGATGCCGGACCAAGTGAAGTCAGCGGCCGTAGGTGTGCGGCGAGGACCTATGACGAGGTATATGCCTACCAGCGTGATCACGAGCGTGATCACGGTTCTAATCCAAAGACTTGTGTGTTTCATTGCTCTTAGGTTCGAGGGATCGATATCCGCCGAGCTTGGCGAACTTCCTACGAACTATCTACTACTTAGTTTCTTTCTTTCCCACGACCGCTTGACGTCCGATCTCGATAAACGACTTTTCGGCGCTCTGAATGACGTAGCTCGTTTCCCGTATTTCTTTAATAGTTCCAATGACACCGCCATTGGTAACAATTTCATCATTGATCTTAAGTTGCGAGATCATATCCTGCAGTTGCTGCTTCTGCCGCTTCTGCGGAAGGATAACGAGAAAATAGAAGATGCCGAAGATCAGTACAAACGGAAGAAGGCTCCAGACCAAGCTGCTTCCGCCGCCGGCATCTTGAAAAAACAATGCGAAGTTATTCATTTACGTAATCGGTACAAGACAGAAAACTAAAATTATGGCAAAAGGGCGGGTATTCTCAAAACGCGGATAGGCTATTTCTCGCTGTTCTTTACTCTCTCAAGAAAGCCTCGCCGGAAATTCTCAAAGGTACCTGCTTTGATCTCGATCCTCACACGCCGCATCAGGTCCAGATAAAACGCAAGATTGTGGTGAGATATCAGCGTCGCCGCAAGCATCTCGCCTGCCTGATAAAGGTGACGCAGATATGCCCTCGAATATCGTTGACACACCGAACATGGACAATCAGCATCGAGCGGCTGATCGTCCGTCGCGTACTGTGCGTTCCTGATATTCAACTTCCCTTGCCAGGTAAACACGCCGCCCGTCCTGCCGTTGCGAGTCGGCATTACGCAGTCGAACATATCCACGCCTCGATATACCGCTTCGACAAGATCTTCGGGCGTTCCGACTCCCATCAGATATCGCGGTGCGTCCGCGGGCATCTTGTGCGCGATGTGATCGAGTACGCCGTACATCACCGGCTTCTCTTCACCAACGCTCAAGCCGCCGATCGCGTATCCGTCAAATCCGATCTCGGCCGTCCGTTCGAGGCTTTCGTCTCTAAGATCGAGATGACCCGCGCCCTGGATAATGCCGAAGAGCGCCTGTTTCCCGTTTAGAGTGCTCGATTCATCGCGTAGATTCTGATATCGAGAATCGTCGCCTACGTACGGGCTGAAGCCCGCACTCTGAACGTTTTGCAGTTCATTGAATCGATCCTTTGAACGCTGTGCCCATCGGAGCGTCAATTCGAGGCTCAGTTTGGTTCGCTCGTGACCGGCATCTCCCGGCGGGCATTCGTCGAACACCATCACGATCTCTGAACCTAGAGCGGCCTGGACTTCCATCGATACTTCAGGCGACAGGAATTTCTTGCTCCCGTCGATGTGTGATCGGAACTCGACGCCTTCTTCTGTGAGCTTGCGAAGATCGGTAAGCGAGAAAACCTGAAAGCCTCCCGAGTCCGTTAGCAACGCCCGATTCCACGTCGAAAACTTGTGAAGGCCGCCCATTTCACGAATCACGTCGGGGCCTGGACGCAGGAAGAGATGATAGGTATTACCGAGAATTATCCGGGCGTCGAGTTCATCTTCAAGCCACTCGAACCGGACGCCTTTGACCGTCCCTTGCGTTCCGACGGGCATAAAAACCGGCGTCTCGATGATCGAACGCCGTGTTCTTAAGGTCCCGGTTCGTGCCCGGCCGTCCTGTGCCGTCACTTCCCAATCGATGGGCTTCGTCATTCCGGCCGTCTCCCGATCAACGACCAGATCATCGGACCGCCTACAGCCGTCTCTGAAGCAATATTTCCGTTCTCATCGATCAATACGGCTGACGGCACGCCGAACATTCCGAGATTGCTCGACACCTTATAACCTTCATCGATCACGATCGGAGTTGAAAGGCCGTAGTTCTTGTGGGTCTCTATATCACCCTCCGAAAACATTATCGCGTTAGTTCCGTTGCGATCGGACGAGTTCTCCCATTTGCGGATCTGGTCAACCACCTCGCCACAGAAGCTGCAGGTCGTACTGAGAAAGAATGCGAGCGTCGTCTTACCGATAAATGCATCGCGGCTGATCGCGTTACCGCCGAGATCCGTGGTGGTAAATTCCGGGATCGGCTCGCCGATCTTGACGCGGCCACGCTTCTGGCTGTTCTTGACGTGATATCCGGGTTTCGATAGATCCTCGGTGCGAAGCTTCGCGATCAGATCGCGGATCGCGATATCGCCGACGGCAGGGTGGCTTGCGATATTACCGTCCACTCCTACAAAGATCGCCGCCGGAGTCCATTTGATGTACACGACACTCGCGAACTCCATCTTATTCTGCAGCAGCATCCCGCCGGACAGATCTTCACCAAATCGCTCAAGATTTTCTGCAGCTGTTCCTTTGCTAACGAAAACAAGCCTTACCTTCCCGGCAAACTCCTGCTTCCATTTGGCAAACTCATCGAGCATCGCCTTACACGGGCGACAGTCCGGGCCTACGAAAAGGAAAAGCTTCGGAATCGGCTCGGCGATGAGGTGGTCGAAGGTAACCAACTTCCCGGCCGTATCCGGGAGTGTAAAGTCCGGGAACGGAGCGCCGATCGGCAATGAGTCTGTCGGATCACCGGCTTCGTCGCGTTCGATCAGCGTGCCGCCTGATTCGAGCATCTCGATCAGATCCAATTGCCGCTTCAACGCCGTGTTCTCTTTGGTGAGTTTGCGAAGATAGACGGCTCCGATAAAGACGGTGACAACAACGAACGCAAGGACAACATTCGATACGATCTCAGCGGTCGTCTCGCCCAGAGCAAGCCCCTGGTTCGGCCGTCCGCTAATGAGTAGAACGACAGGCAGTATCGCTATAGCAATATTTCGGATAAGGCTTTTCGGTCCGACGGGTTCGCTGTGGACCTGACCAAAGCAGTGACAATCCGGAGCCTCGCCCTTGATCATCTGGATCAGCATTCCGCCGATAAACGTAGCCAGTAAAAGCAATGCTCCGGCCGCTCCGATCCACGAAAAGCTGACAAATAACAGGCAGAACCCAAATATGAGTTCGGCGATCGGAAGAAGGAAGGCAAAAGTCTTGACGAGCGGATCCGGCGTACCGAAAGCCTTGGCCGCCCTTTCGGAGCCTTCGCGATCCAAAAGCTTGCCGATCCCCGCGACTGCGAGAATGGCAAACAGCACAAGTCTGATGATGAGTAGGACGGCTTCCATTAGTCTTTCTTGGGCTTGGTCTTGTGCTTCTCCTTCAAACGGATCGGCGTCGCAAAGAACCCGAAAGCTTCACGCAATCGATT